>JAZRYV010000357.1:0-2216 GCA_045600925.1 Spirochaetota bacterium | reverse complement strand
ATGACTAAAACTCTTTACAAGCTTTAAAAATACGGCAGCAGGGACAGGAACAGGCTTTATCTGAAGCCTGCAATCCTGTCCTTACAAACCAGAGCAAATTTACCTTCTGCTCTGGAAAGAACTTTATCCCCTTCCGTTATTTCCGCTGCTGCAGTATAGACTCTTCCTTTATGACCGGTAATCCATCCTTCAGCATGTACTTTATGTCCAACACATACAGGAGCAAGAAAAGTAACGTTAAGGTTTACAGTCATAATATCCTGAGCTTCCGCAGCAACTGCATGGAACATTGTGTCATCAAAGATCGCAGAAAGGATTCCTCCGTGAACAATGCCGTCGTATCCAATGTAGTTGTCAGGCACTGAAAAATCAGAAAAAGACCTTTTTCTTTCCTCGTCATAAAAAAAGTCAATGTGCAGACCTACAGGATTTTTATGGCTGCATACAAAACATCTTCCGTTAATTACTTTTTCTTCCATCTGTGTCTCCTTTTCTTTTCACACTGTTCTTTTTTTAAACTTGCTTATTAAGGCTGACAGCACCATGCCAAGGAAAAGAAAAATCAGAACAGCCTGAATCCATCCTCCTGCCGCAGCATAAAATGTCTCGTGGTTCAGACTGAAATCCATATCTCCGGAAAAAGCCCCCTTCTCCAGAATTGGCATTGAAGCCCTGACCCGTCCGTATGGATCTATGACTGCCGAATATCCGGTGTTTCCCACCCGGACCATCCACAGACCGTTTTCCGCTGCCCTGAAAACTGATGCAGCAAAATGCTGCATATGACCGCTCCATGCATGGCTCCATCCGTCATTTGTAATGTTAATAAAAAAATCCACCCCCTGCCTTTTATACTCTCTGCAGAAGCGTGGGAAAATTCCTTCATAGCAGATAAGAGGTCCGAAGCTGTATTCTCCCAGCTGCATCCCATGAAGCTTTTCTCCCGGATAAAAAACAGATCCCCCAAGACTGACGGCCAGTTTCCCTATGGATTTTCCTATTAATGGGACCTTTGAATATGGGAACCATTCCCCGAAAGGAACCAGATTTATTTTGGAATACTGATCAGCAGGCTCTCCGTCCTTGCTGATGAGAACAGCACTGTTTTCCGGGAGATGCCGGATCCTGTTATCTGCCTTTACCCTCTTCACTCCTATTTCTCCGGTGAACAGAGGGACCTGCTTTTCCTTTACAAAAGAAAGAAGATCCCTGACAAACGGATTTGCAGCCTGCTGTTTAAATGAGTATGTGACAGGTTCAAGGGCTGATGACTCTGACCACACCAGCAGATCAGGATTTACATCCAGAATTTTTTCAGACTGTAATTTCTGATCAGCCAGATACCTCATGGAATTGATTTCCCATCCTTCCCATGGATCAATGCAGGTCTGTACTCCTGCCACACGAAGACTGCAGCATGACGGTTCCGGTGCGGAAAAAATCACCGCTGCACCGTATACATGAAAAAGAACAATGAGTACAGCCATAACCGCAGGTTTTTTCAAAAGACCTGCACTGAACATGCGACGGAAAGGAATCTTCTGTTCTCTCCTCAGAACAAGAGCTTCTGCCAGAACTGCAGATGTCATAACCATAAAGAAACCAAGCCCGGCCGCTCCGAACACAGAAGAAGTCTGCAGCATGGTGTGAACAGGATACTGTGAATATGCTATGTTAAGCCATGGGAAAGCCAGATATCCAAGACTCTGAACCCAGTCAACAAAACACCATGAAAGAGCATATGCCGGAAGTCTGAGCTTAGGGAATCTGGCGGAAATGAATTCTGCCAGAAAAAGCTTTAATGCAAAAAAAACAGAGAGAGCAGGAATAAGAAAACCAAGAATGACAGCAGCACCTCCCGGCTGATCACCTGCAAAATTTCCGATCCAGTTAATCGTCAGAAGATGACCTGCAATGCCTGTAAGAAAAGCTGCAGAGAAAACCTTTTCAGCAGATTTTCCGAAACAGTACATAAACAAAGGAACAGGGAAAATCCACGCAAAAAAAGGGAATCCACGGAAAGGCCATGCTTCAAAGGAAGGCCAGGACAGAAACATCAGAAGTCCGGAAAGCAGATAATAGTTTTCTCTGAAAAAATCTTTCAGTATTTTCATCTTTTTCCTGCCATATCCAGAAATTCTTTTTCGGAAAGGATACTTATTCCCAGTTCCTGAGCCTTATCCAGTTTTGAACCGGCCTTTTCCCCTGCAACAACA
>JAZRYV010000356.1:0-1070 GCA_045600925.1 Spirochaetota bacterium | reverse complement strand
AGCAGAGCATGGATCTCACCCTTTTTCAGCTGTAGGGTGATATCATCATTTGCTATGATGCCCGGGAACTTTTTGGTGATATGGAGCATTTCAATGACATACTCCGGAACAGAAGCGCCCATAAGAAGCAACCTGCCTTTCCAAAAGGTTAAATTTCAGGACAATAAAAATATTATAAAGGCTTTCTGCAGGAAATGCAAACAAAACGTGAACAAAAGGGGAGAAAGAGAAGCTGCAGATTCACTTTGTTATCAGCCGCCGGCACTTCCGTAGCGTTTCAGGCCTTTTTTCCAGACAAACACAGTCAGGAGAAGCAGCAATAAAGCAATGAGGGGAGAGAGAAGACAGAGCCACGCAGGCGCATCTGCTTTTTCCAGAAGAAGAACGGCGGGATAATAGTTGATATATGCCAGAGGAATAAATGCTGTGACGAGGGTTCTGAAAGCGCTGCCGAAAATACAGACAGGATATTTTTGCGTGAGAACGGAAAGCTGTGTCAGCATGGAAAAAAGCGGACCGGATCTTGTAACCCAGAAAGCGGAACAGGCCAGAAGCAGCCGGATGCAGACAATGATTGTACCGCCGCACAGAATGAAAAGAAGGAAGAGGCAGAGCTTTTCAGGCCCCCAGACAATTCCGCAAAGCTTTTTCCCTGTCAGAATCAGAATACAGCTGAGAAATGTGTCACATACTCCGACATACCGGAACTCGCCGCCGATAAACTGCACAAAAGCACCTTGCGGACGGTAGAGATACTTGTCAAAGGTACCGTCTGTGATCTCGTTTTCCAGTTCCGGAATTCGGCTGAAAAAGATGGAGCAGATACTCCAGCATACCATGTATAAACCGTAAAGAATCATCAGCTCTCCAGCAGACCAGGAGGCGATGCTGTTAAACTTCCAGGACAGGACTCCGATTTCAGCAATATTTGCCCCGTTGAGGAGAACAACACCCAACAGCCCGGAAATAAAATCTGCACGGTATTGGAGCATACTCCGGACAGACATGCGAACCAGACAACGGTAGATTTTCCAGTCAGATGCTATGTTTTTCATAAGTGTCAGCCCCCC
>JAZRYV010000355.1:0-1561 GCA_045600925.1 Spirochaetota bacterium | reverse complement strand
TATATGTTTTATAAGTTCATCTTTGGAAAGTTTTGAATAATCAAAATTTTTTTCTGTATTAAAATCGTATTCCAGTGTCTGCTTGATTAATTCTGCTCCCGAATATAAAACTGTATCTCCGTCTAAAACCCATTCTTTTTTTGTAATATTGTAAGTTCTGAACTGTCCGGCTTTTAACTTATAGATTACGCCTTCAAAAAGTCTTTTATGAATGGAACGCAGCTGTTCAGGATTAAAACTGAAAGATTTTTCATTTAAAAGTTCCGTGATTCTTGAAGAAACAATATCAGCTTCCTGAGTTCCTTCATCCTGTTTTGTTCTTACAGTCTTTGACTCGTAATATGAATGAATAAGATTTTTTACTTCTTCAATAGAGATTTCACCCTCAATATTACGGCGGGCAGTTTCAAAAAGATATTTAGATGGAGTAAGCCCGTCCACCTGCTGCAAACCAATAGCACAAGCCCAGTTGTCTGCCTTTTCCTTTTTTGCAGGTTCTACTTCGCGGATATATTCATCAAATTCTATTTCAAAAGGATTCTTTTTGCTCATTTCCTATTCCTTAATAAATCATCTTTTGATTTTATAACTGTTGTGACAGCAGATTTCTCAAGAGGATAAATCAAACCATCCTGCCTGTTCTATTGATGGAATTATATATTTAGTGATTATATCCCGTTCGTATAAATTCTTTTTTGAATCCATGGCTTTTAAATCAGCAGGTCTCCCCGGTGTCACATAATTATCTTCCCGTTTTTTTCATGAATCTGACAGAATGTTGCATGAAATTTATTTTCTGTCAATAAAATCTTAACTGCTGACATCTCCTGTCAGGATTCATCTGCAGAAAAATTCTCTCCGGTTTCACCGATGGAAAGGATGTCTGCCAGTGGCAGGACTGTTCCCTCTGCGAGAACAAGTGTGCTGCTGTACTCATCTGCTTTCCGGATGGTGCCGGTGCAGGTGATTATATGTCCGCCGGCTTTACGTCCGTCCTTCTGAAAGTATGTGATTTTTACAGGCTGATGATTCCCTTCCTGCGTCAGGATATGCAGCTGCTCATTCAGGCGGGTGAGGGAATCATCAGACAGCTCTGGTCTCTGCTCAGTTGTGCGTGCCTGCTCCCTTATGTATGAGTCATAGCCTGTCAGGGCTGCGAAGGGAGCGAACTGGGCTGCCCGTGCCTGAGGGGACATGGGAGGGTGATTCCGGGATCTGTGAGCCGGAAGACTGATTATATCGCTGTAGTCTGCCATTATGTCCTGTGACCTCCTGTCTGTCTGCTGCGCATTAAGGTTGTTGCTCCGGGCTCAAGATCCATGCCACGGAACAGGGAGGTTTTTCCGAATCTGCTGTGGATGGCCGCAGCTGCTTTCTGCAGCCGGTATTCTTTTGCCAGTGCTTCCTCTTCTTTTTTTCTGTCTGATGTCTCACTGCTTTCCGGAAACAGCCGGAGCTGAAGATCCTCTTCTCCGGCAGAGCCGGGAGCCGGTTTCTGTTTTACTCTGACCGAGAGCAGGAGTCTGCGGAATGTGAGATGAGGATCTGCATTTTTCCGGAA
>JAZRYV010000354.1:0-11309 GCA_045600925.1 Spirochaetota bacterium | reverse complement strand
AATCTTATGAATCTGCCGGAAGAAAAGAAGTGGTTTTTTGAATACATAAAAACAGGGAAACCTGGAAAGAGTCAGCTTGCACAGAAGATAGATGAAAAGGTGCAGCAGGCAAGACAGAACGAACACTGGGGGAATGAATACATGACACTGGAAGAGAAAGTCCGTATTCTTATGAGAACAGATATGGCAGGAGCCAGAGAAGGAGCAAAGGCCGAAGGAAGAAAGGAGGGGCTGGCCGAAGGCAGAGCTGAGGGCAGAGCTGAGGGAAGAGAAGAAGGAAGAGCAGAAGGAAGAGCAGAAGGTCTGGCCGAAGGCCGTGAAGAAGGCAGAAATGAAGGAATTTCTCTTGGAGAAAAACGCGGTATTTATATAGGTGAAACAAAGGCAAAAACAGAAACAGCAAAAGCCATGAAAACAGACGGACTGGCTTTTGATAAAATATCAAAATTTACGGGACTGTCGCTGAAAGAGATAGAAGCACTGTAACAGTCACGGATACAAAGAACTGTTTACCTGTACAGCAGGGCAGAGAGCCATGCTGCAAAAAGGCAGAGATGTTCAGACTGAAAACTATATCAGTACGGCTCTTCTTGCTGACCGTATTTACAGTGCTGATAATCATTTCTTTAATTTAATAAAATAAAAAAGCTGCCTTATGGCAGCTTTTTTATTGATGCGCGTCCGGAGGGATTCGAACCCACGACCTACGGATTCGTAGTCCGGCGCTCTATCCAACTGAGCTACGGACGCATCAGAAATTGAGTTTTTTTGAAACCCGTTGTAAGACAGGACAGAAAGTATCCTTTCCTTTCAGCAGTGACCTTGTTCCAAGAACAGACACAAGGAAGTAAAAGAAGTACACGGCATAAATCAGAAGTACAAGAAAAAATCTGAAATACCCGCCTCCTCTGCTGCAGACAGTAAGCACTGCTCCCAGAAGAATCAGAAGGGCCGAAAAGAAGGCAGCCGCAGTAACGGACTGCATTATGTGACCCATGATCCGGTCATCCCCGGAATTTCTGTTCACAGTCAGAGAAATGAACCAGCCAATGAAAGGGAAATATGTCAGTTTCTCCGGTGTTATGCTCATTTCTTCCTGTCTTTCGGAGAGGGGGGGATTCGAACCCCCGGTACCAATACTGATACAATTGCTTAGCAGGCAATCCCCTTCGGCCTCTCGGGCACCTCTCCTTTAAAAAAGGTTTAAAAAACCATGCGGAAAGTGAGGGATTCGAACCCCCGGAGCTGTTAACTCAACGGTTTTCAAGACCGCCTCCATCGGCCACTCGGACAACTTTCCGGAAACAAATCTATTGTCAGGCCGTCTGTTGTCAAATAAAATTTCTTTATTCTTTTTCCGGGCATGAATTAATATTGACAATGACCGGGATTCCGGGCTGTGATACAGGAAATCTATAAAAAGAGGCTTATTATGTCAAAAACATGCTTCCTTATTCTGGAAGATGGTACAGAGTTTACAGGAAAAAGTTTCGGATACGAAGGTGAAGTCTGCGGAGAGGTGGTATTTAATACTTCCATGAGCGGATATCAGGAGATCCTTACAGATCCTTCATATACTGGTCAGATTGTAACCATGACCTACCCTATGATCGGCAATTACGGTGTAAACGGGGATGATGTGGAATCTTCAAAAGTTCAGGCGGCAGGAATGGTTGTAAAGGAATACAGCAAAACTTATTCAAATTTCCGAGCAGTCATGTCCCTTTCCGAATACCTTGTTAAAGCTAAGGTCCCGGCCATCGAAGGTGTTGATACCCGAAAGCTTACAGGCATCCTCAGGGAAAAGGGCGCCATGCGTGCCGGTATTTTCTTTGAACGGGAAGGAGCCTGTGAAAAACTGAGAGCATTTCCTCAGATGAACGGTCTGGATCTGGCTTCCGGAGTTTCCTGCAGTGAGCCGTATGTTTTCAGCGAAAAGACCGGAACTCCAAAAGTTGCTGTTTATGATTTCGGTGTAAAGACCAATATCCTCCGGCTGCTGGATAAAGAAGGCTTCTCTGTAAAGGTTTATCCTTCACAGACTCCGCTGAAGACTGTTCTGGATGAGGGAGCTGACTGTGTATTCCTGTCCAATGGTCCGGGAGATCCTGATGCCATTCCTTATGCAAAGGAGCTGGTGCACGATATTGTCAGGGCGAAAGTTCCTGCACTGGGCATATGTCTCGGACATCAGATCCTTGGACTGGGGCTTGGCGGAAAGACCTACAAACTCAAGTTTGGTCACAGAGGAGCAAACCAGCCTGTAAAGAATTTCGGAACAGGACAGATCGAGATTTCATCTCAGAATCACGGTTTTGCAGTGGATGCAGATTCACTGCAAAGCATTCCGGATGTGGAAATATCCCATATCAACCTGAATGACAATACAGTGGAAGGTCTGCGGCATAAGACTCTCCCCATTATGTCAGTTCAGTATCATCCTGAATCCAGTCCAGGACCTCATGATTCCGCATATATTTTCAGTGAGTTTTACAGAATGGTTCAGGAACACATGGCCTGATTACATAACGAATGTTTTTACGCCGGAGGGGATTTTATAGTCTCTGACGGTTTTAACCTTAAGGGGAGCAGCTGTTTTCACGCTCCCCGTTTTTATTTCCAGCTTCATGCTTCCGTCGCCGTTTTCTGCTGTGATTTTTTTATAAAGCAGGCTTTCCCCGAACAGCTCCGGCTTTTCCAGTCTGATGAGTACAGCAGTTCCGTCAGATTTTTTTGTTATTGCACAGGACTCCGGCAGGTTCCCGCTGAAGGAAATTTTTTCCATACAGGAATCGTTTTCCACAGCCAGAACAGATTCCTCCTCCGTGCCGGTTATATTCCCTTTCTCAGGAACAGGCAGCCGGCCTGTAAGAAGATCGTATATAATCCGGAAATCCATGTCTATGAGGCCGTAATTTTTCAGATTCATGGTTGCAGGGCTGTCAATGTATCTTATATTCCGGCCTGGAATCCAGACAGTTACATCCTGTGCTTCCAGAATTACTGCAGTCATTAGAATTCTGAACACAGGATCCTGAATCTCAAGGGAAAAAAGCCCTGCCTGTCTGTCAAATGATACTGTTCCTGCAAAAGTATTCTTTTTACTGCCGACAGTGCTTTCTGCAGTGAATTTTATGCTGCACAGAGACGGTGCTTTCTCATTGATCTCCTGCAGGCGGGCAAAAAGGGCAGAGCTTCCTTCCGGAACAGGTTCCGGAACAGGAAGAGTTCCGGTTTCTGTTGTTGCACAGGAGATAAAAAGAAGAGATACAGGAAGCAGAAGTGTCATCAGACATTTTTTCATTTTTTATTTCCTGACTGTTTTTTGTGCATGTCCTCAGAAATTTTTCTGTATTCATCAGCCTTCTGCCTGTCACCCAGCATAAGGTACGTATCTGCAATATGATCGTAGACTGTAGTGTCGGGATTCTTTTCTGTGCCGAGAAGTTTTTCTGCTTTTAGAAGAAATGGAAGGGCTTCGCTGTAGTGCCCTTTTCGGAAAAGAAGCCATCCCATGGAATCGGTTATGGCTCCGTTTTCCGGTTCCTTTTCCAGAGCTTTTTTTATGAGGATTTCAGCCTTGTCGAGATTTATGTTCCGGTCTGCATAAAGGTAGCCAAGGAAGTTGTTGATTACAGGATCTTCCTGATTCTTTTCGTACAGTGTTTCCAGAACGGCGATGGCTTCATCATGCTTTTTCTGTTCTTCAAGGGCCTGGGCCAGAGGCAGACCTGCTGCTGATGTCTGATTTTTTTCCCATATTTTGCGGAAATGTTTTTCTGCAGAGGCATGATCTTTTTCAAGTCCGCAGACAATTCCTGTGTAAAGAAGGGCTGTTTCGTTTTCCGGTTCTGCTTTAAGAACAGGATCCAGACATTCGTGAGCTTTACGGAACTGCCTGTTCAGACCATAGACATATCCGGCCTGAACAATGTTCCTGCTGTCTCCGGAAAGTTCATAAGCCTTCCGGAAGCACAGGACTGCCCTTGAATACTTCCTTTCATCTGCCCGTATGGCACCAAGATTTTCCCAGGCTTCTGCTGATGTGCTGTCCTCTTCCAGTATCTGCTGAAAGAATCCGGCAGCCATATCCTTTAGTCCTGCTGCACTGCAGATTACACCGGAAGCTGTAAGTTCATTCAGCATGCCTTCTCTGTTCCCTTCTGCTTTATAAATGCGGGCCATGGCCATTCTGCAGGAAAGAAGTCCAGGATAGCCTGGAATAATTTTGTTCAGCAGTTCCTTTGCTTCATCGTTTTTCTGTTCCATCTGCAGGAGAAGGGCTTTTGCTGTGTCCCCGGAGATCCTTTTATCACCTGTCCCTTTTCTGAGAAAGGCTGCAGCTCCGGTTTTCCCCTGTATGTAGCAGACCCGTCCCATTACACTGTTCATTACAGGATTATCTGGATTTTCTGCAAGGAACAGAGATGCATTCTGTTCCGCTTTTCCCAAATCGTAGCGGTTCAGGTAAAGCAGAGCCATCATGTATACAGTTTTAATATCGCTGCTTCCTGCTGCCCTGGAATTTTCATAGCATTCGAGAGCCCGGTTAAGGCTGTTTTTACTGAAGGCAATTTCTCCCAGATAGTACCATGAGTACTGAATATAGCATGGTTCGCAAAGCCCTGCATCGCTGTTCACAACACTGAGAAAATATTTTTCTGCTTCTGCAGGGTCCTGCATCCTGTTAAGGAGATGATCCCCCAGCATGAATCTGATGTCGTATGACTCAGGATTTATCTTCAGATATCTTTCCAGAGCAGCTGCAGCTTCTTCGTTTTTTTTCATCATAATGTCAGATGCATACAGTCTTGTGTATGCATCCTTAAATGTGCTGTCTGCCTGTATGGCCTTTTCTGCATATGATGCCGCATCCTTATAATATCCCATGAAGTACAGGCAGTTCGCTGCATGGGTATAGACTCTCTGTCTTTCCCTTCCTGATTTTTCTGCGGCAAGGAACCAGTGAAGGCCCATGGCAAGCTCCCCGGCTGTTCTTTCGTCGGCAGGGCGGCTTATGGCATTCAGCTCGCATTCCAGACCTTTGCTGTAGTACAGCCAGTCCAGAGCCGGATCGAATTTCGGTGCTTCCTCTCCGAAGGCCGGAAACAGCTGCAGTACTGCTGATGCAGCTATAAATATGGATATAACAGATTTTTTCATTTTTTCCCTTTGCAGAACATATTTTACATGGTAATATGGTACCGTGTTCATTAATTGTCAAATTAAATTATGGCTTCTGTTTTATCGAAACAGAAATCTTCTGTCAGCGGTTTTCATTATTATAAAAAGGTAAATTTGCCTCATCCGGAACTGACCCGGAAAAATGAGTCTGTGAAAGTCTTGACTAATAAATGGCCTTTCATAAATTATCTGAATATTTATATTTTCGGGGAAAAAAGAATGATAAATATAAAACACATAAATCAGCTGACTGCCGGAGAGCTGGACAGGCTGTTCAACAGATTCGGTGCTGATTTCAGTTCCATTATGATCAATACCGTTGTTCCGATTGTAAATGATGTTAAGGAAAACGGAGATGCTGCCGTAAAAAAATACACTGAAAAATTTGACGGTGTAAAAATGGACAGCATTATTGCTTCTGAAGAAGAGATTGAGAGCGCATATGCCTCTGTTCCGAAAGAAGTAATTGAATCCTTCACAAAGGCAAAGGAAAACATTGAGGAGTTCCACAGACATCAGAAAAGGGACAGCATCATCTATAACAGAAACGGCTTCACTCTGGGAGTGATGTATCAGCCTATTGAAAATGCAGCCATGTATGTTCCGGGAGGCAAGGCTTCATATCCTTCTTCTGTGCTGATGGGAGTTGTTCCTGCCATGATTGCAGGTGTAAAAAACATAAGTGTTATCACTCCTCCGGATAAAAACGGAAGCGTTGCCGCTCCCATTCTGGCAGTATGTAAAATACTGGGAGTAAAGACTGTCATAAAGGCAGGAGGAGCTCAGGGGATTGCAGCTGCAGGTTTCGGTACGGAGACAGTTAAGAAGGCAGATATCATTGTAGGTCCCGGAAATATCTTTGTTACTGCAGCCAAAACATATCTGTTCAGTCTGGGAGCCATTCAGATAGATTCCATGGCAGGTCCTTCCGAAATCCTGATTATAGCAGATGAATATGCAGATCCTAAATGGACTGCCTTTGACTTCCTTTCTCAGGCTGAGCATGAGGAAAGGGCTCTTGCTGTTCTGGTTACTACATCTGAAAAGCTGGCAAAACAGGTCAGTGAGGAGATTGAAAAGGATCTTGATTCCGGCTGCGGCAGACATGAAATCAAGAAGGCTGCTGTTGCAAAATCAAGCATAATAGTCGTTGACAGCATAGAGCAGGCCATTGAGTTCTCCAACAGCTACGGGCCTGAACATATGGAGTTCATAGTAAGGAATCCTCTTGAATATCTCCATGAGATAAAAAATGTTGGTTCCCTGTTCCTGGGTGATTATGCCCCTGTTGCTGTAGGAGACTATTTCTCCGGTACAAATCATATTCTTCCCACAGGCGGAGCTGCCAGATTTTCTTCCGGAACTTCCGTGGATACCTTTATCAGAAGGACTACTTTCCAGAACCTGACACGGGATGCTCTGAAGTCTGCTCAGGGACCAGTTAACGTTATGTCCGGAGTGGAAGGTTTTGCTGATAAACACGGCGGATCCATAAACGTGAGATTTGAAAAGTAACTGATCACATTCAGACATAAAAAAGCCCGCTTTAAAGCGGGCTTTTTTATGTGCTATATCTGGCTCTGGAACAGTCTGTTAAATTTTTCCTTTAAGACTGCAGGTCTGATGTGTGTGGCAGCAAATGCCGAACAGTAGAGTGATACTGCCAGCCCAAGAACAAGAGTCAGGGATACATCGAACAGCTCTCCGAAATAGTTTCTTATCCACTGCATGGAAGGATTAAAAGGAATCAGAAAAATACCTGTCAGAATAACCATTCCTGCCAGAATCCATTTCATGGAGGATATCCTGGGCTCCTTATATCCGGGCATAAGACTGATCTGCTGCATAACGGAACTGCAGAGATCCTTTTCTGCTGGAATATCATCAGGCCCCTCTTCCATTAAAGAATTCTGAATCATCTGAAAAGCCTCAATTTCCTTTCTGCATTTGCTGCATGTCAGCATATGAATTCTGACTGAAAAAGGAATTGCGCCTGATCTTCCGGCTTTTAAGTATATGTCTGTAATGTGTTCACACTTCATAATAATCCTCTGCTTCTGTCCCTTTCAGTTTTTCTCTGAGACTTTTCTTTGCTCTGAAAACGTGAGATTTAATGGTGTTAACAGGGAATCCTGTGATGCTGCTTATCTCTGAGTATGAAAGACCATAAAAGAAATAAAAATCCACACAGATCCTGTACTTCTCAGGAAGCTGTTCAACTGCTTCCATTAATATTTTTTTGATTTCTCCCTGTATGTGCTGCTTTTCTGGATCAGGTTCCCCGGAATCTACAGGCATTGTTTCATCCAGAACAGCATCCTGTCTGCTGTATTTTGCTCCGTTGATGCCTGCATTATATGCAATCCGGAACAGCCAGAACCTGAAAGGGGAGATCCCTTTATAAGTAGACAGTCTCGAAAAAACCCTGGTAAAAACTTCCTGTGCAAAATCCAGAGCATCATCTTCGTTGTGGTAGAATCGTCTTCCAATGTTGAAGATATATTTCTGATACCTGGAAACAAGGACAGCGAAATCTTCACTGCTGCCTGCAAGAATATCTCTCACTGTCTGTTCATCGGTCCTCTCGTCATAATTCATTTACGGATTTTGAACAGTTTATACCTGATGATAAAAAAGATGATAAAACTTATTCCTATGGTCATTGGAATAAGACCGCTCAGAACGCCGTATGATAATCCTTCCTTGACAAGGAAGAAGAGAACAAGGCTTATGCCAACACTGAACAGAATCAGACCTGCAAGAAGACTGAAAAGATCTATGTCGAAATCTGTTTTTTTATAAATGCCTTTTTCTATGATTCTGACCTTCTGTCTGTGATTCCAGAGCAGGTAAAAAAAGATTACAACTGATCCCATTACTATTCCTACAATGGGAATAATGCTGATGATGACCTGAGCGGCCGGAGATGGTATCTGTTCCATAATAACCTGTTTCCTGTAAAACTGTTAAAAAATCTGCGGCTGTTACATTCTGTCATGAAGAAATTTTTTCATCATAAGACCTGTACATATGCACAGGATGTAAAGAACGGCTGCTGTTACTGCGATTACTGTCATTTTTTTTCTCCTTCTGCACAGAAAGACATATTATGTGCAGAAGGGTTGCAGAAAATTTTTCCTGCAGTGTTTATTAAAAAAGCTGCGGAAGGCCGCAGCTTAAAACCCGGTCAGACTGTTCCTACAGAGATCTGCCCAGAGCAAAAGCCTTCAGGTTCATATCCAGGGCAGAAGGTTTTACATGAGCAGCTATTGCCCTGTGCCACTGTTCATTGGAAAACTCCAGATGTTTTGAAAGTGCCCCCAGCATTATTATGTTGAGAGGCTTTCTGTTGCCCAGTTCCTTAAGAGCCGGTTCCGTGTTTATAACTTCTGCATTTTTTATATTTTGTTTAAGCCAGTTTTCAACCCCTTCCGGATACTTCATGGCTCCGGAGAGAACTGTTGAAGGATCAACCTTAAGGCTGTTGACAATGATTCTGCCGTCAGAAGCCAGATAATCCAGCTTGCGCAGAACTTCTATGAGTTCAAAGCTTACAATGAAATCTGCACTTCCTGCAGAAATCAGAGGGGACCAGACCTTTCTGTCATAACGGACGCTGCATTCCACAGTTCCACCTCTCTGGGCCATTCCGTGAACTTCTGATTCCTTTATGTCATAGCCTGCAGCTTTTGCCGCATCCATAAGAATTTTTCCTGAAAGGATTACTCCCTGTCCGCCTACGCCTGTAAAAATAATATTCATTTCAGCCTCCTATTTGGACAGTATGCATTTTCTCAGAGAGATGATAACAGAAGGTTCTTCTGCTGCAACTTCCTCAGCCACAGTACGTTCCAGCTCCTCCGTATTTTTTGGGTCAACAGTGACAACCCGTTTTACACCTGCAGCCTTTGCCAGTGCAGCAAAATCCAGCGCAAAGGTTTCTTCTCCCATGAGAGTTTTTCCTGTCGCAGGATGGTCCTGGTGTCCGGTCATTGCAGTGGTTCTGTTGTCCAGGATGATAACGGTTCCTGTACCCTTGTTGTACACCATGTCTATCAGAGCTGTGATTCCTGAGTGGATGAATGTGGAATCTCCTATGATTGCCACACTCTTTCTTGCCAGTTGGGGTCTGGCTTTTTCCATTCCAAGATGCATGCCGATGCTTGCTCCCATACAGCCTGATGTATGCATGGCAGAAACCGGAGGAAGAACTCCAAGTGTATAGCAGCCAATGTCCCCGTTTACATTCAGGTCCAGTTTTTTCAGGACCTGAAAAACATAGAGATGTGGACAGCCTGCACACAGTGTGGGAGGACGGCCCGGCAGTTTTTCCGGATCGTATGCCGGTACAGTCTTTTTCGGTTTTACTCCGTTGAGAACTTCATTTACAGTTTCCGGTGTAAGTTCACTGAGGAGTGGAATCTTTCTTTCTCCTGCTTTTTTCCCGATGGAAACTTTTATGCCCAGACCGGAAACGTATTCTTCTATGTAGGGATCCAGTTCCTCCACAACGCAGATTTCATCAACCTGCGAAGCAAACTCCTTTATGATTCTGTCCGGCATGGGCCAGCACATTCCTATTTTAAGGACGGAGTCATCAGGGCAGGTTTCTTTTACATACTGATAGGCTACGCTGTCGGTTATAATTCCGCGCTTTCTGTTCCGGCCCCATTCAATTCTGTTGAGACCTGAGGTCTCTGAATATTCCTTAAGTGCCGGAATCTGTATTTCTTCTTTGAATTTATGGCGCTGGCGTACGAATACCGGAATCATGACGTGTTTTTCCGGCTTTCGGACAAATTCCTTTTCCGGAACAGGGGAGATCCGTTCTTCAAGTTCAACCAGTCCCTGGGAGTGAGCAATTCTTGTTGTAATTCGGACGATTACAGGCACATCAAATTTTTCGGAAATATCAAAAGCAGTCTTTGTGAAATCTTTTGCTTCCTGAGGATCAGAAGGCTCTATCATGGGAACCTTGGCTGCTCTGGCTGTATGTCTGTTGTCCTGTTCGTTCTGGGAACTCCATGGACCAGGGTCATCTGCATTAATAATTACCAGACCGCTGTTGATTCCTGTATATGAAAATGTAAACAGCGGATCCGATGCCACATTAAGTCCCACATGTTTCATTGCTGCAATGGATCTTACTCCTGCAACAGCTGCACCCATTGCTGTTTCAAGGGCTGTTTTTTCGTTGGGGGACCACTGTGAACGGATATCCCTGTAGTCCTTTGCCATGGTCTCCAGAATCTCAGTGCTTGGAGTTCCTGGATATGCTGCAGCCACCTGACAGCCTGCCTCGTATGCTCCTCTGGCTATGGCTGCATTGCCAAGAAGAAGAACTTTTTCACTCATTTCAGGCTCCTGTTATTTCAGAACTGCTTACGATTCTGTGCCCTGCAGCAGCTGCTGCCTTCCGTGCTGCTTCTATGTCATCAAACCGGAAAATCATTACAGCTTTGTCATCAACCTTCTGTGTAAAGGCATACATGTATTCAATATTGAGATCTGCCTTTGAGAAAGTATCCATTGCATTGTAAAGAGACCCAGGCTCATCTCCGATTTCCAGAGCCAGTACTTCAGTAATCTGTGATGCAATGTTCACAGATTTCAGTGTTTCCTGTGCTTTTTCAGGGCTGTTTACAATGAGGCGGATTATGCCGAAATCATTGATCTCGGCTATGGTAAGTGTAATGATGTTTATATCAGCCTCTGCCAGAATTTTAAGCACATTCTGGAGATGTCCCGGTTTGTTCTGAATAAAAATTGATATCTGTTTTACGTTCATCTGCGGTCTCCTTACATTATTCTTCTGTCAATGACGCGTTTTGCTTTTCCTTCTGTTCTTTCAATGGTATTTGGTTCCACAAGGGTAACCTTCATTGAAACTCCCATTACACTCTTGAGCCGTTCGGCCAGACGTTTACGCAGACCTTCAATTACGGATATTTTGTCGGAAATGATTTTGTCGTTTACCTCAACCATAACTTCCACTTCATCCATGGCAGTCTTTCTGTCCAGAATGATCTGGTAGTGTGGGGTAAGACCTTCTATTTCCATGAGAACATGTTCGACCTGTGAAGGGAAAACATTTACTCCACGGATGATCATCATGTCGTCTGTTC
>JAZRYV010000353.1:0-2207 GCA_045600925.1 Spirochaetota bacterium | reverse complement strand
CAGTAAAGCCGTTTGGTCTAAACGGCTCTGCTGTGAAGGTACAGTGGCTTAATTACTGCCTAATAGTAATTTGACATTTAAAGCCATAATAAATATAAGGAATCTGTTTACAGAAAACTGACAGTTTTGACCGGCTTCTGGCTGTCATTTTATAAAAAGAGGTAAAAATGAAAAGAGCAGGTATTATGCTTCTCCTCATGCTTTTATCAGGAACTGTATGCGGCAGTTCATCTGTCGTGAATGAATACATTTCTGCAGCGGAACAGTTTATATCAGCCATGTCCCTGGAGGAGAAAATAGGACAGATGCTCATGCCGGCAGTGCCAGGCAGGGAGATGAATCCTGAAATCGAAAGAATCATCAGCACCTTCCATCCGGGGGGAGTAATATTTTTCGGTTTCAATTTAGGTGAACCGGAAGAAAACGCAGCTCTGGCTGCAGGGATCCAGGCCTGCTCCATGAAATATTCAGGTCTTCCTGTACTTATCTCCGTGGACCAGGAAGGGGGAAGAGTAAAGCGAATCCGGTCCGGAGTCACCCAGTTCCCCGGAAACATGGCAGCCGGGGCAGCCGGTGATCCTGATCTGACATACAGGATGGCAAAAACCACCGGCCTTCAGCTGCGTGCTCTCGGCATAAATATGAACCTGACTCCGGTTCTTGATGTCAACGACAATCCGGAAAACCCGGTCATTAACACAAGATCCTTCGGTGCTGATGTAAACACTGTTTCAGTTATGGGCTGTGCCTATATCAGGGGACTTCAGGATGGCAGATGCATATCCTCCGGCAAACATTTCCCCGGTCTCGGCAATTCAGGAACGGACAATCATCTCCGGCTGGCAGTCATCAGCGGAACAATGGAAAGGCTGGAGCAGGTGGAACTGGAACCTTTCCGGCAGGCAGCGGCTGCCGGAGCCGAATGCATCATGACCACACATGTGGCTTTCCCGAATATACTGAAAAACAATGATTCTGCTACTGTCTCTCCGTTTTTTACCACAGAGGTGCTCAGAAACCGTCTGGGATTTAAAGGAGTCATCATAACGGATGATATGGAAATGGGAGGCCTCACAAAGGAGTTCGATATAGGAACAGCAGCAGTACGGACAGTCCAGGCAGGAAGCGATATTGTTCTTTTAAGCACATACGGAAAGAGCATTGAAAAAATCTATTCCTCCCTTGTGAACGCAGTCCGGAACGGTGAAATTTCCATGGAGAGGATAGATGCCTCTGTTTCAAGAATTCTGGCCCTTAAAATCAAATACGGTGTGGCAGAAATCTCCGGAGGATCTGCTGAGTACAGGGAATTCCGGCTTTCGGAAGAAGAAAAAAGGTTCCTTGCACAGGCCGGGGAACTGAACCGTGAAATTTCTTCAAAGGCTGTGAGTTTCCGTGGTGACGAAAATCTGTTTAAGTCCAGGCCTGATGCAGTGAAAATATATGTATCTTCTGATCCACGGTTTACAGAACATCTGCTGCTGAATGAACAGGATATGGTTCTGGCAGGAAAGAAGGAACTGGCAGCAGCTTTGAAAAAGATTCCGGAAGGAAAGGAAATAATCATTACAGGTCAGGCCGGTGCAGTTAAATCCGATTTCTGCACACAGCTGAAAAAGGCCTGTGGTTCACGGAAGGTTTTGGTGGCAGCGGCTGTCAGCGGAAATCCTTTTCCTCTTCTGGTGTCGGGGAATTATGACGGCATAATCATGTCTTTTTCGGATACTGATGTTTCCATGGAATACCTGGCAAAAGCCTGTTCCGGTCAGTATATGGCAAAGCAGGAAAGAAAACTCCTGCCGGGCAGATGACAGGTCTTTATATTCATATACCATTCTGCAGAAGCAAGTGCAGCTACTGCGGATTCTATTCGGTAACGCCTGATTCTGATTCTCTTAAGCTGTATTTTTCTGCTCTTGAAAAGGAGATACTCTCTGCTGCAGAAGAGAATCCGGATCTGTATGCAGATACGGTTTATTTCGGCGGAGGAACTCCTTCTCTGGCAGGTAGAATTCTGTCTGATGCTCTTTCTCTGATCCGGAACTGCTTTCATTTAACGGAGAATCCTGAGATCTCCGTGGAAATGAATCCTGAGGATGCAGTCCCGGAATTTATGGAACCTCTGGCAGAGGCCGGATTTAACCGGTTCACCGTTGGGATCCAGACTTTTGACAGGGGACTGCATAAGGAGATCGGACGTGCCAGAG
>JAZRYV010000352.1:0-13836 GCA_045600925.1 Spirochaetota bacterium | reverse complement strand
AAGAAAAAGACCTGCAAGAATCAGAACAACAATAAAAATCTTTATGGCAATATTGGCCATTTTTACAGTGATGCCAAACAGCCCGACAATTTCATCATCCTGTACAGTCTGAATTTCAGATTCTGATTCAGCCGGAACTGCTGGTTCTGCAGGGGCTGTTTTCGGAGATTCCATTCCAGGAATTCTTGAGTATCTGAAACTGCCGTCCTTTACGGAAAGAAGCTGAGGGAGAATCTCCTGTGCAGCAGGCTTTACTGACGGAGCTGACACAGAACCAGAAATTTCCTTTCCTGTCTTCTCTGCATCGGAACCGGAGTCCTTGAGTGAAGACTTTATTTCCTCAGAAGCAGTCTGAACTGCTTTCTGAGGAACTTCCTGCAGAACAGGAACTGATGAGGGAGCAGTTTCCTGAACTGCATCCTGAGCATAGCTCACTGTACATGCAAGAAAAACAATAGTTAATACTGCTAATGATTTACCTGTCATAATTCTTATCAGGATATTTTATTTTGAATACTGCTGCGGGTTATTTCGACTTCAACACCCTTTGCTATCTTAAGAAGGATTGTATTTTCATCCTTCAACGCAGATACAGTTCCGTATATTCCGGAAGCTGTAAGAATCTTATCACCGGGCTGTATGGATGATATCATCTTTACACGCTCTTTTTCCTTCTTCTGCTGAGGACGGATAAGAAGAAAATAAAAAATAGCGATCATAAGAATCAGAGGGATGAATGTTTCAAATCCCATTCCGGATCCGGAACCGGCTCCTGCCGGTGCACCGGCCATTGAAAATGCTGAATTAAATAAACTGAACAAGGTAATCCTCCAGATTAATAAAGAAAAATCTATACACTTTGAATCAAAAAAGCCGTATTATGTCAACTTATTTCATCAAAATCATTCAGAAACAATCAGAACAGGAGTTCCTATAAAAATGTATCTGTCCATTTCTATAACATCCCTGTTGTACATTCTAACACATCCGCTGGATGATCTGTGTCCTATTGAAGCAGGATCATTATTCCCGTGAATGGCAATTCCGTATCCGGGCTTCATGGTCCTGCCGTTTACTGTCAGAATACCAGCCTTTAAGTTACGGTTATACTCTTCCATATCAGCAGGAGAAGGATAATCAATGCCGAAATATCTGGGGCCATAGGCATCCTTTCCCAGATCCTCGGATTCTGAACCGTATTTGCAGTGACCGGAGGCTCTGCTGAAATAAATATCATTCATGGCCTTAAGTTTCCGGTAAGAAGGTGACTTCTTGTCAGCATCCATGCTGAGTATCTCATTTACATGATACAGACCTTCCGGTGTTCTGTTATCCCCTTCATACATCTTGTTCTTTCCGTCCGGATTCATGCCGTATGCCACTGGACATGAAAGAACAGTCCTGCAGTCTCTTGTTACAACCTGCAGTGTGAAATTTTTCTTGTTCACTATTACAGCGTACTCCCCGTCAAAGCCTGTAAATGCATAAAAGACTCTGTCGCTGAAGGTGTTTCCGGCACATCCTGCATCGGAAAATCCTGCAGCAAACAGAAAGAGTGACAGAGCAAATATTTTCTTTTTTAAGAATCCCATTTTAATACCTTATATCACCGATCTGAAACTGAAAAGTCATGCCTCCGATATTCCTGAAAGCTCCGTCTTCAAACTCTGCCTTCCTTCCAAACCAGAAACGCAGAGGCATCATAGGAATCTGTATTCTGAAACCAAAACCGTATCCGTATTTAAAATATTTTGCAGGATGAGTTCTGCCGTGAATAAAATCCCTAATTGTATAAAGCTCTTTATCTTCCTTGTCCTTCTGAATATCTTCATAGGCAATACTGTCAAAATCCATCTGGCTTTCCCATTTTTCATCTGAAAAAAGAGCTCCTGCATCAAAGAAAAGTGCTGCCCACAGCATCTGTGGATGAAGAGGGATCCTGAATTCTGCTCCATAAAGGATTCTGTGAAAAAGACCTGTGGATGCCCATGAATCAGGAAGACTGCTGTCATAATAATCCCAGCCCCTGACAGTTTCCGGACCTCCGATGAGCAGTCTGTCTTCAGCTTCAAGCCATTCATTTTCTACCGGATCCTGTTTAACATGCCCCACAGGCTGCAGCAGAAAAGTTCCTCTTCCGTTGAATTCAAAAACACATTTCCAGTCCTTCAGGAAAGGAAGATGAAAGGGAGACCAGTAAAAATCAATATCAGGGTTAAGCCGTACAAAATGGTCCTGACCGCCCAGAATACCTCCGCTGAAGCTGGCAGACATGCTTATCAGTGACCCGCGGGTAGGATTAAGGTAATTATCCTTTGAATCTCTGCTCCAGTAAAGTCTGACTGTTCTCTTTTCCTGTATTCCGTGGGATGCTGCAACAAAAACAGTATCTGTATTGTTTCCTGTAGGATCCAGATATTTTTTATATTCATGAATCCAGGTAAGCCCGGCTGTATAATAATACCAGAACCTGTAGCTTAACCCCAGAGAATAGCCTATCCCCATCTTTTTGTATTTTGCAGTCTCACTTGATGAGAACATGGATGATGTTTCTATGGTATAATAATTATAAAATACCGATGTATTCAGTGAAAGAGGAATATCATCAAAGAGCCATGGCTCTATGAAAGAAAGAGTTACAGAAGATCTCAGAGGACCATACTCAAATTTGACGCCTGCAGTCTGCCCTTTTCCCAGGAAATTCTTTTCCGTAACTTCTGAAAATATGGAAAAACCTGAAGATGTTCCGTAACCTCCGCCTACAGAAATGGTTGCTGAAGGCTGCTCAACCACATCCATTACAAGATTCATATAGCCTTCACGGCTGCCGGGACGGATTTCTATATTTACTTCCTTAAAATATCCAAGATTATATACTTTTTCACGGGAAAGATTGACCTTTGTGCTGTCAAAAAGCTCTCCTTCCCTGCAGAGAATTTCCCTTCTTATAACCTTGTCCAGTGTTTTCCTGTTTCCTTTTATGATGATGGATTCAATATATGCCTGTGAACCTTCCACAATTGTAAAATCAACTTTGACATATTTCCTTTTTTCCGTTACACCGTTTTCTTTTACTTCCATTTCAGTAAGAGTCTTCTGTGGCATAATACGGTTAAAAATATATCCCTGAGATGAATACTTAAGGTTGATGGAATTTCTGTCAGCCTCAAACTTTGTATTGTTGAAAACATCACCTTTTTCTGTCTGAAGAAAATTTTCCGTAAAAGAATCAGGAGTAAAAACTGTTTTTCCGTTTTCGTCAGGAACAATGTTTACAGTATATCCGTCAAAATAATAACGGTCCCCTTCCTGTACAGAAAGGGTTATGAAAATGCATCTTTCCTTTTTTTCAGAAGGATCCTTCCATTCATATTCAACTTTTTCATCAACAATCTGTGCGTCAAGATATCCGTTCTGTTTATAGAAAGCAATGATCATGGCCTTGTCCTGTTCGAACTTTTCCTTTTCAAAGCTTCCGCTGGAAATAAAACTGTCCTCCTTTGTTTCCATTATGCTTTTAAGCTGACCTTCATAGATCTTCTTTGCACCGAGAATGGAAATCTTTTCAACAGATATTTCCTCCCCTTCGTCTATAATGAATTCCAGTTTAACATCCCTGCTGTCATCTAATTCCTCAACTCTGTAGGAAACGGAAGCATTGAAAAGGCCTTTTTCAACATGTTTGGCCATAATAATTTCTGATGACTTTTCAGCCAGATCCTTTCTGTACACATCCCCCTGTTTACAGAGAATGTCATTCTGAATATCAGCTTCCCCCACTTCACCCAGGCCTCTGTACACGATTGAATCTATTACAGGCCTTTCCAGACATATAAAACGTAGCCTTACACCGTTTTCATATTCCTCTATTTCAACCTCAACCTTTTCCAGTTTTCCTTTGTCAAAAACGGATTTAATATCACGGCGCACCTCATCAGCCTTCAAAGGAAAACCTTCTGTAGTAAGCATATTGTATGCCAGGGATGCTTCTGAATTATGATAAAGGCCGGTAAATTCTATATGTCTGACAATTTTCCCCTCATACCTTGAGGACTGGGACATGACTGCCTGAAAGGAAAAAGACAGAATCAGTATAAATACTGCTGTAAATATATATTTTTTCATTAAAACAAATCCAAATTTCAGCTGAATATAATTTTATCCTGTTTTACAGAAAATCCCGCAAGTGTCAAGGACTAATATTATGTCATTTTTCCGCAGCAATTGAAAATCTTGCAATCCCTGCCTGATTCAGTGTATCCATTACAAAGACCAGAAGCTCATATTTTGCATCCCGGTCTCCTCTGATGACTACATTGCCATTCTGCAGCATATCTTTCCTGCTCTTTAAAACAGACAGAAGACCGTCTCTGCTGACTGGAACATCATCAACATAAATCTCATTTCTGCTGTTTACAGTTACAGCCATGCTGCTGTATTCTTTCCCGCCTGTCTGTACAGCTTTCGGAAGATTTACACTTACACTGACTTCCGTGTCCAGACTGGAAGACACAAGAAAAAATGCAACAAGGAGAAAAACCAGATCAATAAGTGAAGTAATATCTATTACTGCCCTGTGATTCAGGGAAGGAACAAATTTCAGGGACATTATTAATGCCCCTCAGTTTTTCTGCTCAGATCAATGAAAATATCTGCACAGTATTCAATTTCCCTTATAAAGGAACGGGTTCTGGAAGCCATATAGTTATAGAAAATGATGGCAGGAATGGCAACCACAAGCCCCAGTGCTGTAGTGATGAGAGCCTCTGTTATTCCTCCGGCAAGAAGTCCTTTTGCTGCATTACCTGCATTTCCCAGAGCACTGAAGGATTTCATCATGCCGGTTACCGTACCAAGAAGTCCGATCATTGGTGCAACAGTACCGACTGTAGCCACAATACCACCGAATTTTTCCACAGCCTCAACTGCCTTTTCTGCACAGGATGTTATCATCAGTTCCGCATCTCCGGGATCATTTATGGAAGCAAGAATCTTCCGTATCATCTCCATTACAGGGCCTTTTCCTGCTCCGCACAAAGCCAGTGCTTCAGGAACCTTTCCCTGACGTACAAGGGAACTTATTCCGTTCATAAGCAGTCTGTAGTCCATGTCAATGCTCCTGTAAAAAAGCATTCTTTCAATAAAGACTGCAAGGATGATGACTGAGCATATAAACAGAGGCACAAGCATCACCCATACCGGAATGGAATCAAAAATGGAGATTATAACATTTCCTGTCATTTTATACCCGCTTTTTTAACAGACTTAAAGCACAGTTACTGCATGAATTTTGCAGATCAGAATACAATCCTCAGACCTCCCAGAATTGTAAATCCTGGTTCTGGATATCCTGGTCTGCGGCAGTATGATGAATTGTAAAGATTGTTTATCTTCACATTTGCAAAGACAGTTTCTGCTACCTGATACTGGGCTCCCAGTGAACCGATTACTGTTCCGTTAAGCTTTTCTTTTGAAGTGGTGTTTATAAACATGCTGGAGCTGATTTCATTTTTCCAGGTTACATTCCACCTGCGGGCATTCAGAACTACAGATTCATTAAAAATATGGGCTGGTCTGTATGTAATATTTATATTTTTTTCTGCCTTATACCAGGCAAAGGTATAACCTCCGGAAACACTGAGAATCCAGGGGGAAAGTGAGATTTCTGCTGAAGCCTCTGTTTCTGAGATAAAGGAATCTGTCCTGACTGTTCCTGCTGATATAAGATTTAAATTTCCGTAGTTTTCATAATTGCAGAAATTACTGCTTCTTTCAAAACGTGTTCTGGTCTTGATTCGGACGGATTTAAGATCTATGTCCTTCGCTGATTTTTTTCTGAACACGAAGGATCCTGTAAATTCCTGCCTGTTTACGGTTGACGGAGGAAGAGACAGGTATGGAATAATATAGTTCTGCTGAAAATACAGCTCCTCCGGCTGAAAAGGAATTACTTCCCTTGAACAGGAAATGCCCAGAATAAGATAACGAAAGCTGTCACTGTCCAGACCTGCCCTGTACCCAAGGGTGCATCCGCTGTCCTTGTTCCAGAATACCCATGGAGACAGGCTGAGTTTAAGGTATTCAAAAAGTTTTATGCTCCATGTCAGCTCTGATGCTGAATGATAGTCATTGTCAGCCTTGTCTTTCTGAAATTCTGCCTCAGGATCATCATAGAAATATTCGCATGTGTAATTGTATAAGGATACCTTCTGGGATGGAGAAACAATCATTTCCCATTCCAGCTCCTGATTCAGTTTTATGAGCTGTGTCTCAAATGTATCTGCCCCTACAAGTCTGTGAATATAATGAGTTCCTCCTGCATTTAACTGCCATCTGACAGGAGTCGGCTTGTATTCATTTTTAAGAAGAACTATCAGTCTGTCCTTTTCTTCCCGGCTGAAAGCCTGATTTGAATACATGCCGTGTGAATAGTTTCTCACATCAACAGATGGAACAATGGTCAGATTTTCAAGAGGGTCTGTCTGACAGGTGAATTCTATTGAATTATCATAATATGAAGAGTTTACATAACCAAAATCATTGCTTCGCTTGAAATCAGCATTAAACTGATAGGCCAAATTGTCCAGGCCCTGCATGATTGTAAAGTTTGCGGATATGTTATTGTACTGTCCGTACATAAACTCGGAATCCACATTTATATTTCTGAGCTTGTTTGACGAGTCATCTGCTTTGCGGAACTCCTGCTCTGTTTCCTGAGGGATATCCATCACCTCATCTTCGGATTCTGCATAGACTCTGCTGTCTGAAAACAGTCCGCTGAAAACAGAAACAGATATGAGTATATACAGGCAGATTCTCTTCATTTGTTTTTTATTTCAGGAATCCGGCCTTGTCTGTCTTTTCCCAGATAAAGCCTCTGTCCTCTCTTCCAAAGTGTCCGTAGTTTGTTGTTGCCCTGAAAATCGGTTTCCTGAGGTCGAGAGTTTTAAGGATACCTGCAGGCTTCATATCGAACACAGCCTTTATCCTTGCCTCAATCTCTTCTTCCGGAATTACGGAAGTGCCAAATGTATCCACCATTACAGAAACAGGCTCTGCCACACCTATGGCATATGCCAGCTGAACTTCACATCTTTCAGCAAGACCTGCGGCCACAACATTTTTTGCAATATAACGGCCCATATATGCAGCAGACCGGTCTACTTTAGAAGGATCCTTTCCGGAGAAAGCACCTCCGCCGTGACGCCCCATGCCGCCGTAAGTATCCACAATAATCTTCCGTCCTGTAAGACCTGTATCCCCGTTTGGACCTCCGATTACAAAACGGCCTGTAGGATTGATGTAGTATTTTGTATTTTTATCCAGAAACCCGGCAGGAAGAACTTTTTTTATGACAGTTTCCATTACACCTTCTTCAATCATTTTTCTGGAAGCATCTGATGAATGCTGGGTTGAAAGGACAACAGAATCAATTCTTTCTGGCTTTCCGTTTTCGTACTGAACAGTTACCTGAGATTTTGAATCAGGACGAAGGAAGCTCAGCTCTCCGGAACGTCTCACATCTGCCAGCTTCTTAACCAGCTTATGGGCAAGAGAAATAGGCATAGGCATAAGCTCAGGAGTATCATTTACAGCAAAGCCGAACATCAGCCCCTGGTCACCTGCCCCCTGTTCAGTATAGAGTCCTTCCCCCTCAGTTACTCCCTGAGATATATCAGGAGACTGTTTGTGAACATGAACCTGAACTTCACATGATGATGCATCAAAACCGATTCCTGGCTCAGTATAGCCTATATCTGCCACAACTTCTCTGGCAATTTTTTCATAATCAACATGACATCCGGATGTAATCTCACCGGAAAGAACAATAAGATCTGTTGTTGCCATAGTTTCAATGGCAACTCTGGACATAGGATCCCCTTTAAGGTGAGCATCAAGAATGGCATCAGAAATCTGGTCACAGACTTTATCCGGATGCCCCTCGGATACAGATTCAGAGGTAAATATATAGTCTTTGCTGGACATTTTCGGTCTCCTGAGCTATTTCCAAATGATACATTCTGCCGGACAGTTTTCAATTACATAACGAATATCAGTTTCAGGCATGCCTTCAGCAGATCCGGGAACACTTATCCCTTTCTCATTCATGGAAAAGAGTTCCGGCATTCTGTCTGCACAGTAGGCACACCCTGTACATTCGTTTTCATCTACATATAATTTCATGACGGAAAAGTTATTTTTCAGCAGAATCAGTTCCGGCAGAAGAGTCAGTTTTCTGTTCAGTCATAACATCTGAAGCCTGAACAGGCTGATCAGGTTTCATCATCTCTTTTTCCAGAGATGCGGACCTGGAAGATTCAAGCATCGCAAGACCAAGTGAACCAAGAAGGAAAACAGCAACCATAACAGATGTTATTTTTGTTATAACTGTTGCTGTGGAGGAACCGAAAGCAGACTGGCTTGATCCTCCGAGAATGCCCATTCCGGCACTTTTATTGGACTGCAGAAGAATGATGATAATGAGAAGAACACATAAAATAATAAAAAGCACAGTTAAAACAGATATTAAAACACCCATTTAAACATCCTCTAAAAAATTAATTTTCTGCCTGCCGGCACAGGGACATAAAAACAGAATATGCCGGCAAGGTCAAGAAAATATATTTACAAAACTGCTTTTACTTTACAGAAGCAATGGCAAGAAAAGATTCCGCCTTAAGACTGGCACCTCCGATGAGAGCACCGTCAATATCATTCTGAGCAAAAAGGCCTCCAATGTTTTCAGGCTTTACGGATCCTCCGTAGAGAAGAGGAACTTCCGTTCCGGCTTTACCGTACATTTCTCCGAGAGTCTTTCTTATGAGGAGGTGAACTTCCTGTGCAGTATCCGGAGTGGCAACCTTCCCGGTGCCTATGGCCCATACAGGTTCATATGCAATGATTATCCTGCCAAGAAAAGAACCATCAATGTCCTTAAGTCCTTCCTTAAGCTGTCTGATGATCACCTTTTCTGTCATGCCGGCCTCTCTTTCCTCCAGCAGTTCCCCGACACACAGTACAGGTTCAATTCCGTGCTTCAGTGCAGCACGGACCTTTCTGTTGACATCCTCATCCGTCTCCCCGAAAATATGACGCCTTTCCGAATGTCCGAGAAGAACATATCTGCATCCTGCATCCTTCACCATTACAGGAGAAATCTCTCCTGTAATGGCCCCTTCATCCTCCCAGTACATGTTCTGCATGCCGACGGAAACCCTTGTTCCTTTACAGAGGCCGGCCGCTGACGGTGCTGCAGTAAACGGAGGAAAAACAATAATCTCCCTTTCCGATGGGACAGAATCAAGACCTGCAAGAATGCCTTTTACAAGACTCTCTCCTTCGGAAAGAGTCTTGAACATTTTCCAGTTGCCTGCAAAAATCTTACGCATGCTCATTACTTCATTACATACATTGCAAGATCAGCGATACGGAGTGAATAGCCCCATTCGTTGTCATACCAGCTGAGAATCTTTACCATTCTTCCGCTCATAACCTTTGTGGAAGAAGCATCAACAATGGAGGAATTGGAATTGCCTGTAAAATCTATGGAAACCAGCGGGAGTTCACAGAAGCCAAGAATTCCCTTAAGACTGCCTTCAGAAGCTTTTTTAAGAGCAGCATTTACTTCTTCAGCTGTAACATCCCTCGAAACACGGCAGACCAGATCCACAAGAGAAACATCCGGTGTGGGAACACGGATTGCCAGGCCGTCAAGTTTTCCCTTAAGTTCAGGAATTACAAGAGATACAGCCTTTGCAGCTCCTGTTGTTGTTGGAATCATGGAAAGAGCAGCAGCTCTTGCCCGGCGGAGATCCTTATGGGGAAGATCCAGAATTCGCTGATCGTTCGTATAGGAATGAATAGTTGTCATAGTTCCGTGTTCAATACCGAATTCATCGTTGATGACCTTTGCCACAGGAGCAAGACAGTTGGTTGTACATGAAGCATTGGAAATAACACTGTGTTCTGCCTTATTGTACTTATCCTGATTAACCCCCATTACTATGGTTATGTCTTCATTCTTTCCGGGAGCAGATATGAGAACTTTTTTAGCTCCTGCTTTTATATGAGCTTCACATTTTTCTTTTGCAGTGAATTTTCCTGTTGATTCAATGACAACATCCACATTGAGTGCTCCCCATGGGATATTTGACGGATCGCTTTCTGCAAATACTTTGATTTCTTTTCCATTTACAATGATGGAATTCTCTGTGGCTGATACTTCCCCGGGGAAAATACCGAATACAGAATCGTATTTAAAAAGATGAGCAAGAGTTCCGGCATCTGTAAGGTCATTGACAGCCACAACCTCAAGATCTCCGTATGTTTTCGGATTCTGCATAACAGCTCTAAGTACGTTTCTGCCTATACGGCCGAAACCGTTTATCCCTGTTCTTACAGTCATAATGTCCTCCATTAGGTGTTTTTAAACATTGCTGTTCTATTCTGTTTTAAGAACATTTTTAAATCAAGGATTATTTATGTCCTTTTATGATTTTTGATTTTCCTTTCTTCCGGCTGATGTTCCTCTTAAGAGCCGCCACTCTTGTATCCTCCGGATTCAGTTCTGAGGCCCTTTCAATAAATTTTTCTGCTTCCTTTATTTTCCCTGCAGCAAGGGATGTTTCAGCTGCTTTCATCCATCCACCGAAAAATTCCGGAATCATGCTGCAGGCCTCTTCATAAAATCTTTCTGCTTCCTGAATTTTTCCTGCGGAGAAACACAGTCTGCCCAGACGCATTACAGGCCATATGTTTTCCGGATGACCTTTTTTTACACGCAGATAAAGTCTTTCTGCCTCATAAAAATTTTTTTCATCATACCAGTAGTCCCCTTCCATGATATCGGTAATCCAGCAGTCAGCTCCGGCTTTTCTGTGGGCTGCAAAATCAGCAGGTCTGTAGAAGGAACGGCTTCCTGTTTTCTCCAGTTCATCCAGCAGTCTGACCATGCTTTTTTCAACAAACGGATCATTTCTCAGGAACGGGGTGTCATCCACGCCGTTGAACCAGTCCCTGTCAGAAATCTTTCCGTCTCCGACGGCATCTGCGTACAGTGCTGTTCCAGGATAAAGAGCAACAGGAGAAACCATGCCGTCATGAGGCCGAATCTTCCGTATGAGACTTATGGTTTCATCCGTATCATGCTCCTCCTCTCCTTCCATTCCTGTCATGAGATAAACTGAAAGATAAAGTCCTGCCCTGCGGACCATTTCACAGGCTTCAGCAGTCTTTTCCGCTGTTATACGCTTGCTGTAGCTGTCCAGAATCTTTCGGGATCCGGATTCCACTCCAAGCTGTATGTGTTCAAGGCCGGCCCTTTTCATGGCAAGGAGCATATCCATGTCGACTGTATCAACTCTTGCCTGGCAGTTCCACATCATGTAAAGACCGTTGTTTTTCAGAAGATCACAGACATCAAGACCCCTCTGTTTCTTCAGTGTAAAATTATCATCCCTGATGGAAAAGTAAATGATGCCGAATTTTCTCCGTATGGATTCTATCTCCCGGCCGATGAATGCAGGACTGCGGAATGATGTTTTTCTTTCCCAGAAGGCAGGAGAAGAACAGAAGAGGCACCTGTCCGGACATCCTCTTGTAGTAATAATTATCTTCTGCTGTTCGTTATTGTTTATGCCGTATAGTTTTCCGCTGTATTCAGAAGGGACAGGAAACAGATCGGGATTCTTTTCCCGTTCACCACGGACAGTTCCTGATTTAAAACGGACGTCTTCAGGAGATGAAAGATAATCAGCAAAAACTTTCTCACCTTCTCCCTGAATGATAAGATTTATTTCCGGATATCTTCTGCGGATTTCATCAGCAAGGAAGGATACATGAGGCCCGCCTGCCACAATCTTAACCGCAGGAAGAAGCTTTTTTATCCTTCGGATGAAATAAAGAGAGGAACTTCTGTTGAATGTAAAAACAGATACACCTATTACATCAGGTTTTTCCTTCGCAGCAAGAACTGCAGCTTTTTCCGGTCCTGCAGCACTGAAGTTGCACAGAAGAATTTCATGCTGCTTCATTGAATCAAGATAAGCTGCAATAGAGAAAAGACCATAAGGCACAAGTGACATGTAATAGTCGTCTTTACCCTCTGCAGGACAGATATAGCACAGCAGAACTTTCACAGCTTTTCCGGCATGTGCTTTTTTTCTTCAGTACTCTTTTCAGGCTGAAATTCTTCCTTCCGTCTTCTGTAAACTCCGATAAAAAAACGTATTAATCCGCACAAAGCAGTAAAAAGAAGAATGAATCCGCCTGCAGTAAAAATATTCCTGAAAAGCAGAGGATTAAGCTGAACCAGATTTTCCATAACTTTCAGTCTGCTTAAGAGCTATCTTCCTGCTTTTTCAATATTATACCTTGCAATGGAAAGTTTTGCAAGGGGAATAGAATAAGCCGATGTGGATACATAGTTAAGACCGGCTTCAATCAGGAATTTTATATTTTCAGGATTAGTTCCGTGTTCACCGCACAGCCCCATTACAAGATCAGGTCTTGTAAGACGGCCTCTTTCTGCTGCAGTTTCAATAAGTTCCTTAACTTCTTCACCAAGAACATTGAATGGATTGGCCTTCATAAGATCGAAGAGAGAATAATCAGGGAAAAAAGAACCGGAATCATCTCTGGAAAGGCCATAGGCTGTCTGAGTCAGGTCATTCGTTCCGAAACTGAAGAAATCCGCATAACGGGCAATATTTCCGGCTCCAAGAGCAGCTGCAGGAAGTTCTATCATTGTTCCAACCCGATAGTCGATATCATCTACGCCGTATTCCTGAATAACTTCAGAGTAAATATCCCTGATTCCCTTTACACAGCGGCCTTCAATCTGCTTTCCGTTTTTAATAAACCGGAGCTCCTCTGCACTCATTACAACCGGAATCATGATTTCAGGCAAAGCAGTAATACCTTCTTTTTTAAGCATGCAGACCGCTTCAAAAACTGCCCTGATCTGCATTTCATAGATCTCCGGATAGGTAACAGCAACACGGCACCCTCTGTGTCCCAGCATGGGATTCAGCTCAGCAAGATCTTCACAGCGTCTGCGGATATCTGCAGGTTTCAGAGTTTTGTTTTTTACTGTCATATATTTGATGAACTCTTCCATGCTCTTTTCGTTTCTGGGAAGGAATTCATGGAGAGGAGCATCAAGAAGACGGATGGTTACTGTCTTTCCTTCCATAATCTTGAACATATCATAGAAGTCAGAACGCTGCATTGGTTTCAGCTGCTCCAGAACTTTCCGTCTTTCCTTTTCTGTAACAGAAATAATCATTTCCCTGAACTTCATAATACGTTTTTCATTAAAAAACATATGTTCAGTTCTGCAGAGACCTATTCCGTCTGCAAAAAATATCTTTGCAAGTTTTGCATCCCTTCCCTGATCGGCATTTGCCCTTACATTAAACTTCCCTATGTATTTTTCTGCAGCGGCCATAAAATCCAGAAGACCGTTCTTTTCAAAATCAGGTTCAATAAGGGAAACCTTTCCGGAATATACAGAAGGAGATTCATAGTAAGGGACATCCATGGAAATGTATTCCCCTTCCTTTATAGTTCTGTCTCCGATGGTAAGAGAATTCTTTGAAAGTTTCATGTCAGGCTGAACCATGGCAACTTTTCCAAGACTTCTGGCAACAACAGGAGCATGGGATGAAAAGCCGCCTTCAGTTGTAATAACACCCTTTGCCACCTCAATAGCTTTTACATCCTCTGCAAAAGATGAAGGAAGAACCAGAATAAAATCAGAAGGTTCTCCCTTTAGGACTGCATTTCTGTGTTCTTCAAGAAGCTTTTTTGATGAGAAGCATACTCTGCCTATTGCTG
>JAZRYV010000351.1:0-18742 GCA_045600925.1 Spirochaetota bacterium | reverse complement strand
TGTTCTCTGTTGCAGATGCGTTAATTAAAGAAGACAATAAGGAAGGTGCCATGGATGTATGGAGAACACAGGTGGTTTTCGCTGAGGGAATCATGGATTTTTATATGCACGAAATAAGCAAGTATGCCTTTGTCAGAATGTTTACCGGTGAATGGGAAAAATCGGAAAGTTATAAGAATTTTATGATTCCAATGTGTACTGTAGAGGAAGGAATCAACAATCCTGAGTCGACGGAATGGCTGTTTGAACGTCTTAACAAACGGTTTAGTCTGGAAGTTTATCTTTCGGGAGACGCCCTTGGGTCGCAACTTAGTTTAATTGGAATGAAATATGACGAGATATGTAAAGCGGCATTTCCAAAAAAAAATGGAATTAAACATGTCAAAGGACAGGATAGACTTAAAGATCTGTACACACGAAGGAATCAAATTGCTCATCAGGCAGATCGAAAGCATTCAAACGCTGAAAAAGAATCCATAAATAAGGAATTTGTCGAAAACGCAATAGAAACAGTCAATGCATTCGTGCAGGCAGTTCATAATTCTGCTTTACAGAAAAGCTTTTGAACAATTTAATGCAGTGACATATAATCCCTGCAGAGATAAACTCACTGCCTGCCAGAGGAATAATTTTCTCAATACCGATTTTTCTTTTAATTTCCAGAGGATATCCTCGTTTGCACAGCAGTCCCCTCCTCCTTTTTTACTGATTTACTGAAAGAACATGACAGCTTTTCCTGTACCTGCTACCTGATCTCCCGGTCAGTTCTCTTCCGGCTCCGGCTTCCCTGTAACGGACAGTCCGTCGCTTATGACACGTTCCCTGCCGAAATCTGCAGGTTTCATGCCGGAAGCAATATAGCATGCACATCCCACACTCAGCCTGTCCGGAATCCGGCAGTTTCCGCCTATAAGGGTTATGCCGGAAAAAACGGATCCGGGGAAGTCACAGTTGCTTATAAAATCCTGTTCATTTCCGATTACGCAGTACATTCCTATGTTTGGCTCCAGTGTTCCGTCTGCATTTTTAGTATAGACTGTAGATTCATCCACAACCGTTCTGATTATTTCCGCTCCCCTGCCTATCCTCGCAAAAGGAAGGATAATGGAATCTTTTATGACTGCCTTTTCATCCACAAAAACTCCTGGATAAATGACGGAGTTTTCCACCCTTCCGTTTATATGGCAGAAATCGGAAACGAAGGAGCTGACCACATCTGCATTTTTGCCGAGTCTGGCAACACTGCCGGTTTTTATGCGGCTTTTTATAATCCGGTTTTTATAAAGAAGAGAGAAAATTTCCGGACTGCGGATGATATCCATCGTAATATTGTAATAGTCAGGAATGCTGTTTACCGGCCAGTAAAGAGCGGGAAATTTTTCCTTTCGGATGCCCTGATTTATGACCAGGTTGTTCACCATCTCAATAAGATTGGGAGCCTGCATGTTTTCCTTTACTCCGCGGTTTACGGCTTTTAAAAGAGTCCGCCTCTTTACCACAAGAATTTTGCTGGCCATGGAAGCCTCACCGTTCATGCTGATCATGTACAGCACCGCATCCGTCTTTCTGGATGAAAAACGATCAATGAGAGCAGAAAAATCTATTATTGAAGGACTGTCTCCGTTATAGATAATATAATGAGTGGAAACATTCTCTTCCAGAAGGTCACGCAGCTGTTCAATGGAAAAAGAAACACATACACGGAAAGAAGAAGAGCCGTCATGCATATTCACATACTCTTCCAGCCCGTCATCCCGGTCTGTAAACAGAAGAGTGGAAGAAGCCCCCAGTGCTTCTGAATTCCGGAGAGTAAAATCAGCCACTCTGAAACGTCCTCCGAAAGGCAGCATGTAACGGGAACGGTTCTCGGTCAGGGAAAGAAGAGAGCTGTTCATGGAAGAGAAGGACGATATTACTGTATATGAATTTTTCATTATGAACGATTCCGCTGTGAAAACAGGTTTTGTAAAAGAAAAACAGATTGCTTTAAAAAGCAATAAAATTTTTATATACTGAATAATAATCAACAGGCGGCCATACATTGAAAAAAATATTTATTATTACGCTGATGTCACTCTGCATGGCCCTGATCAGCTGTTCTTCCGCTGTCCTTGTTTCCGGACAGTGGGAAGGCATAGACGGAAACAGGCTCCGGGTTCTGGTGGTCCGGGACTTTACTGAATATGATCAGGAAAAAGAAGAAGGAAAATACGCAGAGGGCATTCTGCTGAACACGGCAAAACAGAGAGCAGTCCTTATGCTCATTGAATACATAAAACAGAAGTATCCGGAACTCAGGGATTCCCGTCCTCTGGAGCCTGTCATTATCCGCTGCATAGATGCTCCGGAAATACTGGACAGCTTCTGCGATGAAACCTGCTGCACCATGCATGCCGGCTTTGACATAGAACCTGTTCTTGCAGAACTGAAAAACATGCAAAAACCGGAGCCTGAGGCTGAAAATGAATGATTCTTCAGAATACAGACCTGTCCTGACAGAGGACGGATCATATACTCTTTTTGTGCAGGAATATGACCAGACCATGCACACAATTACAGGGGCATACACCGAATCTGTAATCAAGCATCTGCATCCTTCCGGGGTTCTTGAAAAGAAGCACGGAATACGTGTGCTTGATGTAGGCTTCGGTCTTGGCTACAATCTGCTGGCACTGATCCATGAAGCACGGAAGAAAGGCTTCGGTTTTTCAATAGAGGCAGTGTCTCTGGAAAACGACAGATCCCTGGGCAGATACATTGCAGAGAATACTTTTCCGGATGAACGGGAACAGGACTATGACCTGATCAGAAAGGCCTTTTTTTCAGGCCATGTTCACACTGATCAGGCTGATGTGACTGTGCTTTTCGGGGACGGAAGAGCCTCCATAAAATCCCTTGCAGGACAGAAATTTGACTGCGTTTTTCAGGATCCTTTTTCCCCATCAAAGAATCCTGAGCTGTGGACCGTGGAATATTTTATGCTTATAAAAAATCTTATGGCAGATGAGGGAATTCTTACCACCTACTCCAGTGCAGCTCAGGTAAGGGCGGCCATGGAAGAAGCCGGTTTTTTCCTGGGGAAAGGACCTTCCATGGGCCCCAAAAAAGAAGGGACTCTGGCCGCCATGCAGAAGGGATTCTTTGACGGATTTTCCCCGGAAGAAATCCGGACCCGGCTTCTGGACAAAAACTATGTTCCATACAGGGATCCGGATCTGAAAGGGAGCCGGAATGAAATCATCAGCCGGAGAAAAGAGGAAAAACATCAGAGAAAATTAAAAAACAATATCATCAATCTGCTCAAAGACTGAACGTGTGTCATCATCCTTCTCTTCTGACATGTTCATTACATATTCAAGTTCCAGGTCCTTCTCAACTGCCTTATGTACCGGCTCTTCCTTTTTTACAGAAACTGTTCTGTTATAGTCAAAAAGATCCCCCTCTGTACTCAGACGTTTTATAAAGGCTGAAACATACATGGCTGCAGTAATAACAGATTCCCGGACTGTCTTTCCACGAATAATTTCACCTTCTGCCTGCATGACTTCATCCGCATTGAGAACATCATTTCCGCCGTTGTCCATGCTGTCAATCAGAGGCATAAGAACCGCCATAATTCTTTCCAGAAAAGACTTAAGGCTCAGACGCAGGAAAGTGCTGCTTCTCTCCTTCCTGACAATAATTTCCTGTATTCTGCGAGAATAGGCAAAATACAAATCTCCTCCTCCGGAAGGTTTTTCCCCTTTCATCTTTTCGCAGGTACTGGCTGTATCTGCATAATCAGCAAAATTTTCATCCATTTTACCTGTTTCAAAATACAGGTCCCGCATACATTCCGGATAAATAAGACTTCCTATGTATACGGTTCCGTCAAAACGTATCTTTCCTGTATCAAAGATGCATGAAAATTCATTGATTAAATAACCGAACAGAATAAAGGAGATGAGAACCGAATCATCATCCGGAACCAGCTCAAAAATCTTTTTGCTGTCATATTTTCCCCGCAGCTCATGCATATTCAGGCTGTTCATAATTTCAGAACCGCCGGCTGCCAGTCTTTCATCCCTTCCCTGTTCCTTTTCTTCTGACTGATTCTGTTCGTCTTCTTTCTCTGCAGATTCTTCTTCCTTAATTTTAAAGACAGTTTCACATTTCCTGTTTTCCGGCTTTTCTTCCGGTTTTATTTCCAGGAATTTTTCCATTTCAGGAAACTGATCCGGTCTGAAATATATCTTTTCATAACTGCAGACAAGCCAGTGAAGCTTTTTATAGAAAACATAAAAAACGAAAATCAGATTCTTAATAATTTTATCCTTTTCAAGCTGCTCAGGAATAACATCTCCGTACATATTCTGAACTGCATCATAAAGAGAAGAAATACCTTCATTAAGAATATTTCTGTATGGATACAGCAGAAACAGTTTCCGGTAAAGACCTGTAAGAAAATTCTTCATTCTATAAAGACTGACTGTCCTTTCAAAGGAAGTGTTTTCGGAATAGAATTCCGGATACAGCTCCCCTGCCATTTTTATAAGATTAAAATACAGAGGGCTCCGGCTGTTCAGTTCAGCGGAAACATTTTCAGACCTTTTTTTTCTCTTTTCAAAAATCTCCATATACAGCATATAAAAACTGAAAAGAGATGATTTAAGCTGATGATTAATGACCAGAATGAAATCGGGATGAAACTTTCCGGAACTGACCACATTGAGCCATAAAAGACTGAATCTGATCCTGAGATTCTGAAAAAAACCGAGCCTGTTTTTCTGAGTCCAGGCAGTTTTTTTTACAGATCCGGCAGAATGACTCCCGGGGACGGCTGTCTTCTGTTCAGCCTTTTTTTTCATCTGCTGAGCTGCATATTTTTCCCTGTCCGGAACTTCCGAGTTCCTTTTTTTTCTTTCGCTGATAACTTCACCGCCTGCATTCAGGAAAGTATCAAAAATTTTTCTTCTTTCTGCTGATGAAAGCCGTCCTGCTCCGATTGCTGCTTCTGTGTCTTTTATATTCCTCATAGCTGAATCCTTTTCATGTTCTCTTTTAATAATATAATAAAATTTCCGGAAAAAGCAAAGGCTGATGACATTTTTATGCAGAAAAATTTAAATTTTTTAAAAAAAATTTCCCTGTAATGTTTGACAAAAGGAATAATGATGATACAAATGAAGTCAGCAGACTTTTCTGCACTTTATTACAGGAGAAAAAAATGAAAAAACTTATTACTTTACTGATGACAGCCCTTTTGGCCTGCCTTTTCGCAGCCTGCGATGAAGACGAGACAACGCAGCTCAGATGGGAAAACCAAAGCGGGGATCAGACTGCGGAAGAGATCAAATGGGTATCCGATGCTGACAGTACTGCATATGACTATGCCGAAACACTCACTGCAGACGGACAGAAAACTGCTTTCAGGGAAATTGACAGCAAAGATCTGAAAGGAACAGGAGAATGTGTGCTTGATGGTGTTCCGGGAGAGATTATGTCCGAGGTCGGAAAAGCAATTATCCTTCCAGAAGGTCAATCCTCAACATATGAAATCAGATCAGTTGCAAAAAAATAAGTGAAAAAGCTTAAAATCACAGCGGTCATAATACAGGCACTTTTCTGTGCCTGTATTTCCTCTGCAGAAATAAAAGAATCCGGAGTGCCTGCAGAATCACAGGACAGTGCCACTCAGGAAAGTCTCTGGCTCCGTATGGGAGGAAAATGGCAGTTCCAGGAAGGAAGGGCCACAGATACACGGGTTTTCCCGGTTTACTGGAACTATCATGAACTTATGAACTACAGTTCCCTTGTGGCGGAAACTGAACCTGAAGAATTCACACGGATGACAGCAGTCTTTAAACTGGACACTCCGAAACTGGAATATTCCGAAGCCCTTATTGTCTTTGCAATGAACAGTCCCTATAAGCACTACTACTACAGCTTTTTCGCAGTAAAGCTTTCCGGAGACAAGGAAAAGATCCGCAGGGCAGAGCTGATTGTTTCTTCAAGGACAGATGACACACTGCCCTATACAGCAAAGAACAACTATAAAATCGAAACACTGGCCTCCGTTCCCTGGGAAATGGAATACGGCCGGGACTGTACCTTCCGCATAGACCGCAGCAAAACCACGGTCACCTTTTATGCGGACAGCAGAAAAATCCTGACTCAGAAACTCCCTGTAAAAACACAGCAGGAGCTGAAAGGTAAATTTGCACTGGGAGCCAGAGGTGCAGCCATATCCATTGATTCCTGTAAAATCATAAACGGAAAAAAAACGGTCTTCGAAGACGATTTTGAAACAAACTCAGTCTATGTTCCCACAGTAAAGGCTGTTCAGGTAAAGAAATAATCCGGGACACATATCCGTCTGCTGTTTTACAAAAAACGGATATATTCAGACCAGGTACAGAGCCGTTCAGACCGAACGGCTCTGCTGTTTTTACGCACTGATCATGCACAGGCATAAAAAAACCTGACTGAAGTCAGGTTTTTTTATTACATAGATATTATGTTTAACGTATCAGCTTCATTACTGTTTCAGGATTCAGCTGGGAAATGCCTGATGATGGAAAAGATCCGGAAAAGACAGAATCTATGCTGGTCAGAAGATCGTCGGTTCTGTTCTTTACAGCCAGATCTGATGCCATAATGTTGTCTACTTCAACCTGAAGCCTTTTAAGCTTTCCGGTATCAGCACTTATAGCTTCATTAATTCTGCGGAGTTTTTCACTGAAACCTGCGTCACTCGTATCCCCGGCAAGATAATCCTTTAACACCTGAGAACCGTTGAAGACTGTACTGTTTATAATGCCCTGAATACCGGCTCCTCCTGCAGCCCGGTCTTCCATAATCTGACCAATACCGGCACGAATGATCTGATTTTTTGTAAGAGCTGTCTGTATTTCTCTCAGCTCTGTTTCTATGCTGTCAAGTCTGGAGTTGACTCTGACTCCTATATTTATGGAATCAGAAAGAACCTCTTTCTTTTTCTGGCTGCTGTCTCCGTACTGACGCTGACTGTTTATTCTCTGTGCCGATCCCAGAAGTCCATCAATGGATATTGTCATTTTACACCCTCCTTTGCGTTTTGGGATCAGTGCAATCAATTTACACTTCAAAATATTTAATGCATCATCTGCTGTATTTTGTCAAGAAAATATTTCAGCATTTTTTAACAGAAAAACTCCTGCAGCCGGTCTGTTCCGGTGTTTTTTTAATAAAATTGTTGCATGAATAACAGTCTAAAACCAACATACTTTAATTGCTCATAACAGGAAAATTTTATGAAGCCGGCTGCAGGGAATTATACTGTCCGGATTCCGGACGGAAAACATACCGTATCCGCAAGTGCAGTTGTTATGTCAGACAGCATCTGCGTTCTTCTTACCGGAGGAGAAAAACCTCATGCCGGCTGTGCTGTTCTTTCAGTGACATACGGAGATTCTGTAAAAACAGATTTTGTGGCAGCACCGGGACACAGAGATCAGGATGTTGCCTGTTCCCTCTGCGAAAAGATATGCGTTAAAACAGGAATGACTGTGTCTATGACAGCCGGTCTGCACATAGACAATGCATCCGGACAGGATATTAAACATCTGTCTGAAAATGCGGAAAAAGCTGCAGATGTTCTTATTCAAAAATTACTTTCAGGAGGACCAGATGAATTCTGACCTGAGGAGTTTCATCAGCCTTTTAAAAAAAGAAAAGGAGCTGACGGTTATTGATGCTCCTGTGGACCCGTACCTTGAGATTGCAGAAATCCACAGACGTGTTACAGGAGAAGGAGGCAATGCACTCCTCTTCACAAATGTAAAAGGAAAGGATTTCCCCGTTGTCACCAACCTTATCGGAAGCAGGCACAGAGTGGAGCTGGCAGCAGGCTCCGGTCCTGAAATATTCATTAAAAATGCTGTAAAGGCCATGAACAGCCTTATGCCTCCCACACCATCCAGACTGTGGCAGCACAGATCAATGCTTGGCTCCATGCTTTCGAAGGCAAAAAATATCGGTCTGAAAGAAGTTTCAGCATCAAAGGCACCGGTTCTGGAATGCAGACAGAAAGCTGTTGATCTGACAAAACTTCCGGCAATAAAAAGCTGGCCGGAAGACGGAGGTTCCTTTGTCACTCTGCCTCTGGTCTATACAGAAGATCCTGAAACAGGAATCAGCAATCTCGGCATGTACAGAATTCAGATAAAATCAGAAAACAAAACAGGCATCCACTGGCAGATTCAGAAAGGAGGCGGGTTCCACTTCAGCAAAGCAGAAAACATGAAACAGCCTCTGCCTGTCAGCCTCTTTGTAGGCGGGCCTCTTGCTCTTACCATTGCGGCCATCACAGCACTGCCGGAATCTGTTCCGGAACTGCTGTATGCATCCTTCCTTATGAATCAGAAACTGAGACAGGTGCATGTGCCGGGACACCCTCACCCTCTTATTGCAGATGCAGAGTTTGCTGTCTGCGGAATTGTTCCGCCAGGAATACGGGAACCGGAAGGGCCTTTCGGAGACCACTACGGATATTATTCCCTGGCCCATGATTTTCCTGTTTTTCAGGTTCAGAATGTATGGCACAGAAAGGATGCAATATGGCCTGCCACTGTTGTAGGACGGCCCAAACAGGAAGATTACTGGATCGGGGAATGGATGCAGGATCTGCTGTCACCTCTGTATCCTGTTGTAATGCCGGGAGTAACTTCCATGTGGAACTATGCAGAGACAGGATATCATTCCCTGACTGTGGCAAAAGTCCGGGAATCCTACAGCAGAGAAGCAGTGGCTCACGGCTTCCGTATTCTTGGAGAAGGACAGCTGTCACTCACAAAAATTCTCATGCTTACGGATGCGGATACTGATCTGCGTGATTTTAAACTGACACTGATGACAGTTCTGGAAAGATTCCGTCCGGAACAGGATCTGTTCATAATAAACGACACTTCCATTGACACACTGGATTACACCGGCAGAAAATTCAATGAAGGCAGCAAGGCCATGTTCATAGGAACAGGTGAAAAACTGCGGCAGCTGCCGGAAGTCTTTGCAGGCAGAAAACCTGCAGGAGTAAAGGAAATCAGCGTGTTCTGTCCCGGATGCCTTACTGTTTCCGGACCGTCCTTTAAAGCCTCTCCTGCTTTCGGAGAGAAGCTGGCTGCCGGCCTTAAGGGCAAGGCTGCAGAATGGCCTCTGGTGGTTATTGTGGACAATATAAAGGATGCAGCCTCCACTGAAGATTTTCTGTGGACAGTGTTTACAAGATTTTCACCTGCCTGTGATATTTACGGGAAGAGTGTCATAAAAAACAATAAAATTGAATACAGCGGACCTGTAATTATAGATGCACGAATGAAACCATGGTATCCGGGAGAACTGATTCCAGATCCTGAAGTCTCAGCCATGGTTGACAGACGCTGGAAAGAATACGGATTATAAAAAACCGGGAGATAAAGATGAAACATTCAGCAGATTTTATTCACAGTACAAGAAAAAGAGAAGAATTTACAAACGAACCTGTAAGAATCGGAACACCTCTTTCTGATTCAGCCCTTAAGGTTATGCTTCTGGGCAGCGGAGAACTTGGAAAGGAAGTTATTATTGCCATGCAGAGACTTGGAGTGGAAGTCATTGCCGTTGACCGTTATGAAAATGCTCCCGGCATGCAGGTGGCCCACAGATCCCATGTAATCACAATGTCCGATGCAGCACAGCTGAGACAGGTTGTGGAACTGGAACATCCTGATATAATAGTTCCGGAAATCGAAGCCATTGCAACAGATGAACTTCAGAAAATAGAAGATGAAGGCCTGGCTGAAATAATACCCACTGCAAAAGCCGTTAGACTTACCATGAACAGGGAAGGCATCCGCAGACTGGCTGCAGAAGAACTTGGACTTCCTACATCAAAATACAGATTTGCATCTTCCAGGGAAGAACTTAAGGAAGCAGTAAAGGAAATAGGTTTTCCATGTTTCATTAAACCGGTCATGTCATCCTCAGGAAAGGGACAGTCAAAGATTACATCAGAAGATCAGGCTGACGGAGCATGGGACTATGCATGCAAAGCAGGCCGTGTAAACCAGAACCGGGTTATCGTTGAAAGAATGATCGATTTTGACTACGAGATTACACAGCTTACAGTAAGAGCTGTAGGAAAATCAGGCAGTGTGGAAACATTCTTCTGCCAGCCTGTAGGCCATGTTCAGATTAACGGAGACTATGTGGAAAGCTGGCAGCCCATGCCCATGTCGGAAACTGCTCTGAAAAAAGCACGGGATATTGCAGGTAAAATTACTGCAGCCCTTGGAGGCAGAGGGATTTTCGGTGTTGAGCTTTTCATAAAAGGAGATGATGTATTTTTCTCGGAAGTCAGCCCAAGACCTCATGACACAGGAATGGTCACCATGGCAACTCAGAGACTCAGTGAGTTTGAACTCCATGCAAGGGCTGTTCTGCGTCTTCCGGTGGACACAGCACTCAGAAATCCCGGAGCAAGTGCAGTAATCTACGGAGGCATGAATGAAAAGGGAATCTCCTTTGATGATGCTGACAAGGCTCTTTCCATTCCGGGAACTGATCTCAGACTTTTCGGAAAGCCGGAAGCATTTGTTAAAAGAAGAATGGGTGTAGCCCTTGCTTCAGCATCAACCATTGAAGAAGCCAGAATCAATGCAAAGAAAGCAGCTTCACTTGTTAAACCTGTAAAACTGTAGAGGAATATGAGATATTACAACGGTCAGGAACTGGAGCTTCTTGCTCCCTCCGGTAATTTTGAGATTTTTCAGAGCATCATAAAGGGTAAATGCGATGCTGTTTATTTCGGAGGTCAGACCATGAACATGCGTCTGATCAGGAAAGGCTTCAATTTTACTGATGATGAACTGAAACAGGCAGTACACATTGCCCACGATCTGGGCAAAAAAGCATACATAACAGTAAACAATCTTGTGGACCCTGATGAAACGGAGCATGCCAGAAAATATCTTTCTTTTCTGGCAGAGGCAGGACCTGATGCCCTGATTATTCAGGACTTCGCAGTTGTGTCTCTCATAAATGAAATGAACCTTCCTCTTGTTATGCATTCATCGGTCATGATGAATGTTTTCAATCTGCCCACAGTGCTTGCACTTAAGGAACTGGGAATAAAACGTGTGGTAATGTCCAGAAACAATACCCTTGCTGATATTCAGAGAATCAAAGCGGCATCGGATATTGAAATAGAATACTTTACCCACGGGGATATGTGCATTGCCCACGGAGCACAGTGCTACTATTCCGGTCTTCTGTTCGGCATGAGCAGCAACAGGGGGAAATGTCTTAAACCATGCAGATGGTGGTTCTCTGAAAAACCGGAGCTTCTGGGAGTCAGTCCGTTTCCTGACAGTGAGAAGACTTTTCCCATGGCCGTAAAAGACATGTGCATGTATCCGTATCTGCCTGAAATGATTCAGGCAGGTGTAAATTCCTTTAAGATTGAAGGCCGGATGAGAGACAGGGAATTCATCACACGGCTGGTGGACTGGTACGGTGATGCAATGGACCGTTTCATCGCAGATCCTTCCGGCTGGGATCCCTATAAGGATCTTGATATTATGCACGAGACAAGGAAAAGAGATTTTTCCACTGCCAGTGCCTTTGGAAGATCCGGAGCAGAAAACCTTAATGTCAGGTACGAAGGAACCGGCCATTTCTTCTCAACAGGGAAGATGTTCAGTACACCTACTCCTGAAATGGATATTGCAGATGATGACACAGAAAGAATCAGAACTGAGCTTGCAGAGGGGACTGAACCGTCTGACCTGATGCCGAAACTTTCAGTAAGAGTAAACAACATGGCCCAGGCACTTGCAGCAGCCGAAGAAGGTGTGGACAGAATCTACCTGGCCGGTGATGTCTTCAATCCTGATGCCCCTTTTACTCTTGCCCAGGTTCAGGAGCTGAAAAAACATCTTCAGTCAGCCGGAAAGAACACAGAACTGTACATGGGAACTCCGCGCATGATGAACGAATCCCAGCTCGAAATCAGCCGCAGAGGCCTTGAAAAATATGTACCATTTATTGACGGAATTATGACCGGAAATCTGGGAGCCATACATGCCTTAAAGGATCTGGGGCTTCCCATAGCAGGAGATTTTTCCCTGAACATCTTCAACAGTTATGCAGTAAAATTTTACAGGAATCAGGGTCTGTCTCTTATGACAGGATCAATTGAACTGACATCCGCATATCTGAACAGGCTGTGTCTGGAAAGCGGCAGGAATCTGGAGCTTATTGCACATGGCAGGCTTGAACCCATGTATTTTGATCACGATTTCTACTATATCTATGATCACGATTATAAGAGCCCATTTAAGCTGTACAATGAAGGAGGGGAATACGACATTTACATGGATCAGAGCCACAGGACACATATGCTGACCACTCACAGATTCACTCTGCTGCCTGTCCTTAAGGAGATTATGGCCCTTAAGCCTGCCATGCTGAGGATTGAGGCTCAGACGGAAACGACTGACTGCATAAAGGAAATTATCAGGGCTTTCAGAACACCGGCATCAGGAAATCCTCTGAAGCAGGGACTTTTGAAAAACTTCAGATATTCATATGAAGCACTGAGATTCAGATAACAGGAGAAAAACATGCTAACAGCTGATGAAATTGTTGCCAGAAAAAAACAGTATTTTTATCCAAACACCATGCATTTCTACAAAAATCCTCCCCATATTGTTGAGGGTAAAGGGAAATATCTGTATGATGACAAAGGCCGTCAGTACCTGGATTTTTTTGCAGGGGTAACAGTAGTAAACTGCGGACACTGCAATCCGGAAATCATTGCAAAAATAAAGGAACAGCTGGACAGACTTCAGCACACATCCATCATATATCTGACAGAACCAATGGTTGATCTGGCAGAAAAACTGGCAAAGATTCTTCCAGGAGACATACATCAGATGTTCTTCTGCAACAGCGGCAGTGAAGCCAATGACGGGGCTCTTGAACTGGCCAGAATGCATACAGGTAAAAGAGGCTTCCTTTCATTTAAAGGAGGGCTTCACGGCAGGACAGCACTGACTCTCAGCGTAACAGGAATTCCCATGTGGAGAATAGATCCATTCCTTGATGATGAGCCTGTATGGTTTGCAGAAGGTTTCATGGGCCCCTGGGAAGACAGGGAACAGGCTGCGGAAAGATCCCTTGCCAGCGCAGAAAAAATTCTCAGGGAACACGGAAGTGAAATCGCAGCCTGCATCGTGGAACCGGTTCAGGGGAACGGAGGAATCAATGTTCCGGTAAAGGACTTCTTTATCCGTTTGAAAAAACTTCTGGAAGCATATAATGTTCTGCTTATTTTTGATGAAATACAGACAGGGTTCGGAAGGACCGGCTATATGTTTGCATCTGAATATTTCGGAGTGGTTCCAGATCTCATGTCATTTGCCAAGGCTCTGGGGAACGGTACTCCAATTGCGGCATTCGCAGCCAGACCTGAAGTTGCCGCTTCCATGAACAGACCGTCTTCTTCCACACTGGGAGGCAATCCTGTTTCCATGACTGCAGGAATGGCAGTTCTGGACTTTATTGAAAAAAACGGACTGGTTCTGCATTCAAGAAAACTCGGGGAATATTTTCTGGAAAAACTTCAGGCCATAAAGAAAAAATTTCCTGTCATCACTGATGTCCGCGGAATGGGGCTTATGCTTGGAATGTCTGTAAAAGATCCGGCTCTGGTGGATGAAATTCTGGAAAAGCTGAAGGATGACGGCATTATCATTGGCAAAAACGGCATGAACCGGGAAGTGCTGGTTTTCCAGCCACCTCTGATCATTGAGCAGGAGGATATAGATACTGTCTGTTCCGGTCTGGAAAAAGTTCTGGCTGAACTTTAATGGCCGGGATGATCAAAACCAATGTTATGAGGATACTGGAGAGAAAAAATATTTCCTATGTCCCTCACAGCTATCCTCATAACGATGGAGATCCGGTTGATGGACTTCATGCTGCGGAACTGCTTGGGAAGGATCCTTCGGAAGTTTACAAGACACTGGTTGCTGAAAGTTCAGGCCGTGAACACTATGTATTTGTCATTCCTGTTGGAGATGAGCTGGATCTGAAAAAAGCAGCAAAGGCTGCAGGGGAAAAAGCTGTCGCCCTTGTACATGTAAAGGAAATAAACAGCCTCACCGGATATATCCGCGGAGGGTGCTCACCTGTGGGAATGAAAAAACTTTTCAGAACTTTTTTTGACAAAAAAGCGGAAAGTTTGAAGACAGTAACAGTAAGCGCAGGAAGAATAGGCTTTCAGGTAGAACTTGCTCCTGCTGATCTGGCAGCCTGCGTAAAAGGAACTTTTGCTGATCTGACTGTGTAATAATAAAGTGCTATCTGTTAATGTGATCGATTGTCTTTCTGAAGATCAGGGCTGCGGCTCCGAAACACACTGCAATCATAAAACTGCTCCGCTGGCCGGAATAATTTCCGGGCCATATCAGCCTGAACAGAGCACTTATCCCGGAAGTAAACATAAGGAAAAGAGAAACAACATAGCCCGCAGTCAGAAGAAATTTAACCGGTGATTTTTTCTTTTCATCTTCTTTTTTCATCAAATGCCGTTAAGGCCGGGATCAGCGGCTCCCCCAATTTCAAAAATCACGCATACAAGCTTGAAAATGAAATATACCACAAGTGCAGAGAGAACAAGGAAGATGCACATATTGACTCTTTTCATTGTCCTTTCCGAAAAAGATTTTTTGAGTCTGGACACTGCCAGAGCCACAAAGACAAGGTATCCGGTGAGCCCCACACAGGTTGAAATTAAAAAAATCAGTTTTAAACCGGCTGTGAACTCATCAAACATATGACGATCATAAAGGAAATGATAACCGAAAACCCAGAAGACCAGCATGCCCGGATTGGTTATGGCAATAGAAAAGCCTGATACATAGGAAAGCCTTCCATGGTACTTTGGAGCAGGAAGATTCTCTTCAATGGCAATTTTATTTCTGTCTCTGTACATCTTGATCAAAACACAGACAAGAATCACAACTCCGGCTGAGTAAAGACCAATCTGCCAGTTACGCTGGCCTATAAATTTTCCAAAACCAAAAAGTGCAAATACACCGTAAAGCAGGTCTGAAGTGCCTGAACCAAGAGCAGTAGTTATGGCAGCCTTAAGGTGTCCCCGGAGTGCCTTTTTTATAACCTGAATCTGAACCGCTCCCACAGGGATCATGGACACAGCCCCAAGAATTATTCCGAACAGAACAACAAATAATATTTTAAAAAAGAATATTAAGTCCATTAATACCTGCTTTCTATTTTATCTGTTATATATTGTTTATTTTCAGGTTTGCAGTCAAGCAAAAACACTGATGTGAAAATCTGAAAATAAAATACTTGCCTGAAAAAATTACATGCTTATTCCTGTAATCATGAAAAAAACAAAATTACCAAAATCTGATTTTATGCTCGGCACTGCTCTGTGGCTTTTCATCCTTTTCTACTATGCAGGCTGGTTTATCTGCTTCGGAAACACAGCCCTGCCCTCCGAAGATTTTATCGGTAATTTTCTGCCTTTTGTCCACAGTGTTCTTGACGGGAACGGAATCACAGACGCCCGGAAACTTTTCCCTGCATACCCGTATCTTCTTGCAGCTGTCACACACCTGATTCCTGCAGGGACTCCGGATCCGGTTTATGCTGCAGCAAAATATATTAACATATCACTGATCATGCCCTTCCTTTTCATATCATACAGGCTGATGATTATCTTTACCGGTTATAATACAGCCAGGATCGGACTGCTTTTTCTGGGAACAAATATCTATACTGTATATTCTGCCCTGAATCCGGAGCTGGAAATTTTCATGTGCCTTACATGGTCTCTTTCCATATATCTTATGCATAAAAAAACATCCCTGAGCCTTATTCCTTCAGCCATAACAGCTGCAGTCAAAGGGGACTGTCTTGCCATGATACCCGCAGAGGCCTTCCATAAATTCCGGGAAACAGGGAAAATCCGGAAAGGCACTGCAGCAGGAATCCTTTCTGCTGCAGTTATCGGTCTCTGGCTTATTCTCCGCTTCCTTTATTCCTCAACAGAAAGTACATATATCTCGGAGGTTGCCAGCCGCGGAGCCAATTTATGGAAATTTCCTCCGGAATGCATTCTGGCTGCAGCCGGCTTCCCGAAATGGCTTGCCATGGAATTCAATTCATCCGGCAGTCTCGTGCCATGGTGCATAGGTATTCCGGTTACAGCAGCTGCATTGCTGTTTATTCTGTGGGCATGCATTTCAGGTATCCGTGGATCGATTAAAAAAGGGAACAGCATTATTCCTCCGCTGCTTATTTCCGGTGCAGGTTATTTTATTACCCACGTACTGTTTCAGAACACAAAGGACAGATATGCCGTTCCTCTTTTATGGATTATGATGCTTTTCGTTCTTTCCGCCATAGTCAGCCACAGGGAAAAACTTGCAGAGATCTTATGCATACGGAGACTGACTGCACAGATTTCTGCAGTCATATCCGGTTCCGGCTTCTGCTTTGCAGCATATATTCTAATTAAACACGGACATGTTTTTTCAGCAGCAGGAGCCATCATCAGTCTGATCCTTCTTTTCTTACTGCTGAAAAAATCCGGTCTTGACGGCAGAAAACTGATATGCATCTTTCTTGCTTCCGGAACTCTTATCAGCCTGAACATGGCCTGTACAAAGCCGGCCATGGATCATTTCGGCCTGAGAAGAACTGAATTCAGGGACGGAGCCCTGTGGTTTAAAAACAATGCCCCCTCGGATGCAAAACTCCTTATTTCCGAAAACTCAGTTGCCTGCTACTATACAGGAATGGACTGCACTCAGCTGATTCAGACGGAAACACTTTCTGCTGATAATGTACCGGATCTTATTAAGGAACTGAGACTTCGCAGGATAGAGTATATTCTGCTGGATGATTTTTACATAAGCAGGCTTAAATTCAGGGATCCCAATGCCATTTCAAGAAAGGCACCGCTTATGAAACAGCTGAGAGAACAGGCTCCGTCAATGCCGGAGCTGGAACTCATGGCTTCATTCCCTGCCTTTTCAGGAGGAACAGCCCTGATGTACAGGCTCAGATAACCGCTGCTACTCATATTTCAGGGCTTCAATAGGTTTAAGTTCAGCTGCTTTTTTTGAAGGATAATATCCGAAAAATATTCCAACTGCTGCTGAAAAAACAAAAGCAATAATTATTGCCATCGGAGAAAAAATAAAGACCCAGTCCACCAGAACGCAGACCAGATAGTAAAGGCCAAGCCCCGCAAGAATACCAATAATTCCTCCTACAGTGCTCAGGAAGAAAGATTCAAACAGGAACTGAAGCATAATATCATTTTTCTTTGCACCGATGGCCATCCGTATGCCTATTTCCCTGGTTCTTTCCGTAACCGATACCAGCATGATATTCATGATTCCAACTCCGCCAACAAAGAGGGAAATGGATGCAATGCCTGCCAGCAGTGCGGAAAGGGCTGTTGTAATATATTTGGCCATCTTCAGCTTGTCGTCACTGGTGGTAATCTTTACAAGTGATCTGTCTCCTGTTTTTGCTCCCGGAAAAAATTTACGGATCACATATTTTTCAGCGGCCTTTGCAGCAGGTGCAACTTCATATCCGTAACTTGTAGACATATGTATTTCATCAAACAGAGCTGTGTTCATAAACCGCTGAAGACCGCTGGTGTATGGGAAGACTGACATGCTGTCAAAATCTCTTCCTGACAGAGCTGATCCTTTTTTATTCATTACACCTATTACTGTAAATGGAAAGCTGCTTATGGTTATGATTTTTCCTACAGGATCTTCTCTGCCGAAAAGTTTTTCCTTTACGGAAGATCCTATGACCACAACCTTTGCAGAGGAGGCCACATCCTTATCCGTGAAGAGTCTTCCTTCCGCTGCAGAACGGTCCTGAATTTTAAAATAATCCTCACTGCAGAAATACAGTCTGGCTCTGCAGTTCTTTTTCCCGTATCTGTGAATGGATTCCTTTTCCTTCTCGCCAATATACATCATGGGAGTTATGTACTTAATCTGAGGAATATAATTTTTGATTACATTCAGATCACCGGCATCAAAATTTTTATGCCTGCGAAGGAGCACTGCCAGTGCATTGGTTCCATAGCTCTGAACTTTTTCCTCAACTGCTATTTTGGCACTGCTTCCAAGACCTATCATGGCAATAACAGATGAAATGCCTATAATGATTCCGATAATTGAAAGACATGATCTGAGCCTGTTTCTTTTCAGAGCTCTCAGGGCTGTAATGGTATTAATTTTTATCTTCATCAGCGTATGTCCTTAAGAGCCTCTTTTTCTTTTCCAGGCAGCCTGTCTATTCTGTACATGTCCACATTAAAATATCCGAAGGCAGATGTAAAAACCCTTCGTTCCTCTGTAATGAATCTGCTGTAGACTTCAGCCATCTTTTTTTCAAATGGAGCATTCAGGGAAACCAGAATATAGACCGGCATGTTCTTTTCGTATGTGACAAAAGGGATGCCGTCCTTTTTTTTAATAACAGGGATTTCCTTCCCGCTGAGTATTTCATCAACCAGCCTGGTATTATAATTCAGTTCTCCCTGCATTACAGCACTCCTCAGGCTGTTTTCAAAACACAGCCCCGGGCCCCATCCCCCTGCAAGAACTGAGTCAGGAGAAAGATTCTGTCCCAGTTTTACAGAAATGTCATGCAGCTTTGATGTGCTGGTGACAAGCCATCT
>JAZRYV010000350.1:0-1782 GCA_045600925.1 Spirochaetota bacterium | reverse complement strand
GGGAAATTCTTTTTTTATATATCTGTAGGCAGACAGTGCTTTACCCGGTGCTCCTGTCCTTTCATAAAAATCTCCGAGAAGCAGAATAACAGTGGGGTATACACTGTGATGTTCGTATCCTATAAGCAGTTCCCTGAGCCTGTAAATATAGTTCCTTGAATAGCCAGTACTGTTTTTTACTGCGTTGGCATTCAGCAGTTCTGCCCGGCCAAGCCTGTCGTAGCTGTTGTCTTTTTTTTCTGACTGCCTGAAGGCTGTTCCTGCTTCCTCGTATTTATGCTGTCCCACAGCTGCCATACACCGGAAAACCAGAAAATCTCCTGCGTATTGTGATGATGGAAACTTCTTCAGGGCAGCTTCAGCTTCTCTGTCCAGTTTCTGCCAGTTTCCCTGAAGTTCCAGAATTGTGCAGATTCTGTATTCAGCCAGATCCCTGTCCGGATAGTTGCGGAATTTATCTATGACTGCCCTGTATCTTTTTATGGCTTCATCCGGATCATCTTCGTTTTCAGCAAGGAGGAATCTTATATCCGGAATTCTGCTGCTGTCAGGGTATTTTTTAAAGAAGGTCGATGCTTTCCTCACCACACCTTCTGCATCTTTTTTTTTGTAAAGCTTCTTGATTTCCAGAAAGTCTGATTCCTGTCCTGCAGCTGCATCTGTTCCTGCTGCACACAGTATTGCTGAAATCAGCAGTGCCGCTGTCAGATTCCCGGGACTAAACAATTATGCTTCCCTGAAGGGTTGAGCCCTTTATTGAATCTATTCTGATTTTTAACAGACGTCCTATGTATTTTTCTGTGCCGTTTATGACTGCAGGATGTCCGAGAAAGGTTCTGCCGGACAGCTCTGTTCCTGAACGCCGGCTGATTTTTTCCGGAATAAATGATTCAATGCGGTTTATGCGTGAAGAAAGTTTTTCGGCGGAAATGCTTCTCTGGAGTTCAATGAGTTCATTCAGCCGTTCAATCTTTTCTTCCCTTGTGATTGTTTCAGGAATATCAAAGGCCGGCGTTCCTTCCCTTGGAGAATAGGCATAGGTATAGGCATCATCAAATCTTATGGTGTTCACTGCTTCAAGTGTTCTGGCAAAGTCCAGCTTTGTCTCTCCCGGAAAGCCGACTATAAGGTCAGTGGTTACAGCATAGTCATCAAGTATTTCATCAGTCTTTTCAATAATTTTCATGTAGTCCGAAAGGCTGTATTTCCTGTTCATGGCCTCCAGAACCGTATCGGATCCGCTCTGAAGCGGAAGATGAATGGACCGTGAGATATTCGGATGATCCGCTATGACACGTATTATTTCCTCTGAAAAATCTTTTGGATGGGATGTGAGGAAACTGAGTTTCTGCACGCCTGGAACAGAGGCTGCTTTTTCCAGCAGGGACCAGAAAGGCACATCATCCGTATCCTGGCCGTACTGGTTTACATTCTGCCCCAGAAGGGTTATTTCTGTAATGCCTTTATCCGTCAGTTTTTTTATGCAGTCCAGAATATCTCCGGAAGGAAAGGAAATAAGTCTGCCCCTCACATATGGCACTATGCAGTATGCACAGTAGTTTTCACATCCGTGGGTGATAGTAATAAACTGTCTCCATTCTCTCCTGGAAATTGAATTAATCAGTCCGGGGCTGAGCCTGCTTTCAAAATCTTCCTGTTCCTGGGAAAGAAAACTACAGTGCTGTCTGTTTTCAAGATATTCAAGGATTCTTTTTCCTATGGAAGGAGACTGATAGGGGCCTATAACCAGGTCCGCAATACGGTCTTTTATAAGGGACAGGC
>JAZRYV010000349.1:0-11523 GCA_045600925.1 Spirochaetota bacterium | reverse complement strand
ATGGTACTTTTTTGGGGGAGTAGGACAAACAGACTGTAATTATCCTTATAGAATTGATAAGAAAAATATATACAAAGGGAGGAAAAATGAAAAAATTATTATGCCTGGCTGCAGCTGCAGTACTGCTGGCTCTGCTTTCCGGATGTTCTTCCGAGGTCCCGAGATATCAGAATGAAAAGGGGACACCAAAAGATTCTGTTGTGATTTATGGTTTCTTTAAATTTAACGATAAGGTAGTGTTGTCTCAGGTGAATCCCAAATTTTCGGCTGATAATATTGATATGGAAGAAGACTTTATAATAACGAAGCCATTAAAGCCTGGTTCTGTTTATCGATGGGAATATGCCGGAGGACATTATTTTTACACCACATCATGCTGTCTTACTGGTTATAGTCAACCGCTTAAAGTCTGGACGGGATATTTCCCTATGAACAATGAATTTCTGGATATCAATGTTCCATCTACTCCAGGTATTTATTTTATCGGATTAGGAAGCGGTGAGGAGACTTTTAATGAGGGATCGTTTGTTTTATATGATTTTTTAGACGAGGAAAAGATTCGGCTAAGAGCGACGTATTATCTTTTGAAGCGCTGTTTAAAATATTATAAAGGAACACAGTGGGAACCACTGTTTCAGGAAAAAATGAATGAAATTGTCGATGAGGTTTATTTTTTCTTAAAAAAATGAATGAAATTATCGATGAGGTTAATTTTTTCTTTTGAAGAATAGGAAATATTCAGGAGTGAAGAATGAAAAAAACAGGATTTTTATCAGTCGCTATATTTTTTGCTGCATGTGTTCTTGCCGTCTGCAGCGGATGTAAAACAATAAACGGGACCTTTTATCCATGCTGTCTGGCTTATCCTCCTGAAGTGGATATCTGGGGATATCCGGATACTACATCAGGAAAAGTTCACTTAAAAAAATACACAGATGTTTCTGAGCCTGGTTCAGATGAAGTAATTATTATAGGCAAAGTGTCAGTTAAATCTGATGTCAACAGGGATTTCATTGCTGCCACTAGAGCTCTTACAGATGAGGAAAAGAAGGGGCAGGATTCTTACTGGTTCAAGTATAACTATGATAAGGATGATGATTACTATGATTTTGACCTTCCTGAAAAGAAGCAGCTCCGGGAGTTTAAGGACGGTGAGTTCTTTTATATGAACTTTGAATACGATGACGACAAAATGTATCTCACTCTGCCTTACTGGTTTGACTACCAGTTTTTCGGAAGTCAGAAGTCCTATATCCGTCTTCCTTTTGATATGATCGTGAACATCCCCAAAGATACAAAAGCCATTTATGTGGGAAGCTTTACCTATGTGGTATCAGGTACCAGCTTCAATATTACGGATGTAAAAGTGAAAGATGAATATGAAGCTGCCCAGAAGGCTCTGGATAAAGCCTACGGAAAGCATTATGACCTTTATAAGGCAAAGCTTCCTTCAGGTTCATCCTTCGTATCCAAAATGGAAAAGCAGAAGTTTAAAAATTAAGACTGTTTCTGCCGGTCATGAAACGGCATAGTGTTTTTAACATAAAGCCCCGGAAGAGGTTCAGCGACTCCGGGGCTTTTCATTCCATGGAACTGCTTCTTTCTGTAAAAGTGCTGCATCTCCTGTCTGTTCTGCATTTTTTACAAAAACGGGATAAAGACTTGACTAAATCCCTTATTCAGCTATTTTTATTAAACTTTATGCATAACGGGCTTATATGATTGCTTTTTTCATTATGATCGTGGCAGCTACAGCTGTCATCCTTTTAATATTTATCAAATCCCTTCAGATTCCGGGAAAGCTTAAAAAGGCAGAAGAGCTGCTGAACGATGACCGGCTTACGGAGGCTGCTGCTATTGTTAAGGAAGTTCTGGACCGTCAGAAGGATGACATCAGAGCCCGGTACCTGCGTGCACGGATCCTTCAGGAGCAGAAACAGTATCTTATGGCAATAAGCGAGTACAACGGAATCCTTGCCATGAAGGATTTTCAGCTGTATGCCCCGGAGGCTGCCATCCACTATGCTCTGGCGGAAATGTACGGGGCCACATCAAATTATGCCAAAGAAATTGAGGAGTTCCGTCTTATTTTGTCCTTTAATCCGGATGATGTGAAAGCCAACAACAGACTGGGAATGGCCTACTATGCAAAGAGCGATTACAAGAGAGCCAGGGAATATCTGCTGAAAGCTGTTACACTGGACAGCAGTCAGTCGGAGTGCTATCTGCCTCTTGGCATTTCTCTTTTTAATGTTGGCTCCTATGACAAGGCGGAGGAATATCTGCTTAAAAATCTGGATCTTTTCCCTGATGATTCTGAAAGCCGTTATTATCTGGGATGCATATACAAAGCTCAGAAGTCGGACAGTACGGCTCTTTCCATGTTTATGCAGGCAAGGACTGACAAAAAGTATGCCCTTAAAAGCATTTATCAGATGGGTGAAATATTTTTTGAAGAAGAGAACTACTCCAGAGCCATAAGCACCCTTGAGGAGGGTATCAATTCTGTAAACGATTCCACCGAAGACGGATGTGCTTTCCGGTATCTTCTGGCTTCCTGCTATGAAAATGACGGACGCATTGCAGATGCCATAAAGCACTGGGACATCATCGTCAAACATTCTCCGAACTACAGAAATGCAAAAAGCAATCTTGAGTCATACAGGAATGTTACCGAAGATGAAAATCTTATGGAATTTTTCTCCCTTAAGATGGAAGATGTTCAAAGCTACATTACGGATATCATCAACAGTTTTAACTACAATATTATTTCCAAGGAACTGCTTTCTCCTTCCGACTGCCAGTATAAGGCATACAATATGAAGAGAATAGGAGATCCCCCTGTCCTTATTCTCTATACGAGAACAATCAGCGATATAAGCGAAATGGAAATAAACGATTTCTACAGAAGGATGCTGGAGGAAAAGTGCAAGACCGGTATGATCCTCACCACTGCAGGCTTTTCTCCGAGAATTCAGGGGCTTGCTACATCCAGACAGATCGAGCTGTATGACGGACGTTATCTGTCCAAAGCACTTGAAAAGATCAGGGCCAAAAAGCTTGGTGAATCAAGGAGGTAAAATGAAAAACAGAATTTTCCTGGCAGCCTGCATGCTGGCTGCCTTTTTTATATTCACAGCCTGCGGAGAAGATCCTGAAGCCAGGTTCGCACGTGTAATGGAGCAGGCAGCTTCCGGAGATGATAAAGCTGCAGAAGAGGCCACAGGTCTTATTCTGGAAAAGATTTCTCCTTTCTGTTCCAGCGAAGCTAAAATTATCTGTGACGGCAGAGTTATATGGATGGAAGAAGCCGGAACAGTGGATATTCTGTATCCTGAAAAGGTCAGCTTTAAGCTGCCGGATCCGGGGCTTAACTCCATGCGGGCAGTCTGCTCTGAATCTGCTGCTTTTTCCGACGGGCAGGACATCTGTATTTTTGACGGGAAGGGCACACTGAAAAGACGTTTTACTGCTGGTTCGGAAAAACATCCTGTTATGGCTCTGGCTGTAAAAGGGAACAGAGTGTTTTTTTTCAGGGAACACAGTCTTTATTCTGTGTCCGGTGATGACGATCCTGCCCTTCTGGTTCAGTACAGCTTTTCTGCCCCCTATTCTGATTTCTTTTATGCCTCCATTCACATGGCAGGAAGCAGGCTGGGGCTGATTCTGGGAGTGGCCGGTTTCTACTACTTTTACCTTGTGGATACTGAAGAAAAAAAGATCCTTAACACAAAGGTTCAGATGTCTTCCCCGGAGATTTACATGGGCTACGACAGGGTGATGCATATCAACGGAGATACTGGCAAGTGGGCTTTTTCGGAATTTTCCTGTTCTGAAGGCAAAAGGAAGAAGTTTGATGTGTACAGTGATCTGACAAGCGTGTATCTGTTCAGTGACCGTATCATTACAGAAAGAGGCTCCCGGTTTTATACAGGGGACAAATCCGGCAGGGAACAGAAGATTCCTGAATGTCTGGAGATAACAGGGGCCTGCCGGAATCTGGTGCTGATCCGTTACAGAGGCCGGATCTACGGTGCAAAGGCGGATCTGCTGTCTGAATCTGTCGAAAAATACGCTTCTGTGCTGAACAGGATCGGGACAGGGAACTGATTATCCGACAAAGAGTGTGGAGGCAGCAAACACCGGATCGCTTGTGGTATTAAGCCCCAGCTTTCTTAAACCTGCTGCATCTCCCTGGGGAGGCATATGTGTCAGGTGCATTTCGCAGCCGTTAAGGTCTTTTAGCCTGTTCATGGCTGCCTCTGCAGTTGGATTTGTTACGGAGCTTATGGCCAGAGCTATAAGTGTTTCCTCCAGGTCCAGACTTATGGAGGAGCTGTTAAGTACTTCCTTCTTGAAGTTCGTTAGAGAAGTAAGGATGTAGGATGGCAGCAGATCTATATGATCCGGGATGCCTGCCAGTTTTTTGACTGCATTGAGTGTTACGCTGGAGGCTGCATGGAGAAGTGGACTGTTGTGGCCTGTGACTACAGTGCCGTCAGCCAGCTCAATGGCAGCTCCGCTGAATACCCCTCTGTTGCCCTTGTTCCTGAGGCAGGCTGTTTCTGCAGCTTTTCGTGCACAGCCAACCAGCTTCCTGTCCTCCGGCTTAAGCTGCATTTCCTTCATAAGCAGTTCCACACGCTGAACTGTTTCCAGATCGCACTGGCCTGTGGCATATTCACAGGAATACCGGAAAAATCTTCTGACAATTTCCTGATTGGCAGCTTCCTGAACTGCTGCATCATCAGTAATGGCAAAGCCTGCCCTGTTTACTCCCATGTCCGTAGGAGATTTATAGAAGGAAGGTCTGTCCGTAATTTTTTCAATGATACGTTTAACCAGAGGGAAGGCATCCAGATCCCTGTTGTAGTTTACAGTTTTTTCATTGTAGGCTTCCAGATGGAAATGGTCAATCATGTTAACATCCTTCAGCTCAGCTGTGGCTGCCTCGTAGGCCACATTTACCGGATGTTTAAGGGGGAGATTCCATATGGGAAAGGTTTCAAACTTGGCATAGGCAGCCCTGACTCCACGCTTCTGTTCATGGTACAGCTGGGACAGACAGGTAGCCAGTTTCCCGCTTCCTGGACCGGGACCTGTTACAACAACAACAGGCTTGTCTGTTACAATAAACGGATTTGCTCCGTAGCCTTCTTCGCTGACAATAAGGTCCACATCTGTCGGATATCCTTTTGTATATTTATGCGTATATACATTTACGCCTCTGCGTTTAAGGGTATTAATGAAGGCAACGGCTGCGGGCTGTTCATCGAATCTGGTGACCACTACGGCCTTTACAGAAATCCCCCAGGCCATAAAATCATCAATGGTCTTCATGGTGTCTGCATCATAAGTGAGACCAAAATCAGCCCGGATCTTTTTCTTTTCAATATCCAGTGCACATATACAGGTAATTACATCCACTGAATCCTTCATTCTTTCCAGAAGCTTCATCTTTACATTGGGATCAAAGCCCGGAAGGACTCTTGCAGCATGATAGTCGAAAAGGATCTTTCCTCCGAATTCCAGATACAGCCTGTCAAATTCCGTGTTGTGGATTCTGTTAAGAATGGCTTCGCTCTGTTCCTTCAGATAGAGTTCGTTGTCGAAACCTGTATGTTTCATTATGTGCCTCGTGTTTTTTTTATGATTCCGGAGAAACAGGTTTTTGTCAAGTATGGATTACTGCCTGAAAGAATTTTTTGTGTTGTGCTTGACTCTGTCCTGACCTGGTTCAGAACAGAAAAGAGGTTAATTATGGACATAAAAGCTGTTAACAGGAAAGGTTCTGACTGTTATAAATGGGACAGTGTCAGTGAAATATACGGGGAGGAGGATATTCTGCCTCTCTGGGTAGCTGATATGGATTTCCGTTCGCCGGAATGCGTTGTTGAAGCCATTAAGGCCCGGGCGGATCACGGAGTGTTCGGATACTCCATTCTGCCTGAAGACTATTTCAGTGCTGTAACTGACTGGCTTAAATACCGCCACGGCATTGATGTGCGGAAGGAATGGATTGTTCCTGTTCAGGGAGTGGTTCCTGCAGTCAATATGGTAATTCAGGAATTCACTTCAGAGGGAGACTCTGTTCTGGTTCAGCAGCCGGTTTATTATCCTTTCATGTCCGGAACTGAAAACAACGGCCGCCGGGTTCTGTCCAGTGACCTGGTGTTCATGGATGGCCGGTATTCCATCGATTTTGATGATTTTGAAGAAAAGGCATCCCGGCCTGAAACAAAACTGTTCATTCTCTGCAGTCCTCATAATCCTGTGGGCAGGGTCTGGACAGAACAGGAACTGGAAAAAATGATCACCATCTGCAGAAAACACGGTGTGACGGTTCTGTCCGATGAAATTCATTCGGATCTGGTCTGGCCGGGAAATGTTCATCATCCCTCACTTTCTGCAGCAGGAGCCATGGACTGCACCATAACCTGTTATGCTCCCAGCAAGACCTTTAACCAGCCGGGACTGAATGCTGCCTACATGGTGATCCCGGATGAGGAACTCCGCAGAGCCATGAAGAAGAGACTGGAAAAGAACTGGATTTCCAGACTGAATGTTTTCGGTCCTGTGGCTCAGACTGCCGCCTACAGAGGAGGGCGAGAATGGCTGGAAAATGTTATGGAATACATCCGCGGCAGCATGGAGATGTGCATGGATTTTTTTAAAAAGGAACTGCCTCAGGCCCGGCCGGTAAAACCGGAAGCCACCTATCTGCTGTGGGTGGATATGCGGGATCTGTGTCCTGCGGAAGAACTTACGGACATCCTGCGGCATAAGGCAAGGGTGGCTCTTGACGAAGGGGAAATGTTCGGTCCGGCCGGAGCAGGCTTTGCCAGAATAAATACAGGCTGTTCCAGAGAGCTTCTTCTTGAAGCTCTTAAAAGAATCAAGGCAGCCTTTACGGAACTGATCTGATGTCCTTTGTTCCGGCTCCGGCAGGGCTTCCTGGCATGGTATATGTTCCGGATGGGTGTGAATCCTGCAGAAAGAAAAATGACTGTTCTGACTGCCATTTCTGCCAGTGGTGTGATGATGACAGATGCAGGTCCTGTCTTGCCTGCAGAACACAGGTTCCGGAGATACAGGAATAAGGGAGCCTGATGCCGGATTCTGTAAAAATCCCTTCCGGCCGGAAGGGATTCGTGTTTATAAAACGGTTCTGTCTTCCGCAGGAAGTTATTTTGTTCTCTTTACAGAGAGAATGACTACACTGTTTACCGGAACATCCTGGAAGAAATTCACACTGCCTGTCTTAACAGATTCTATCTTCCGTACAACAGCCATGCCGGATATTACCTTTCCGAAAACGCAGTATCCGTAATCTCTTGCTCCGTGGTCAAGGAATGCATTGTCTGCAGTGTTAATAAAGAACTGTGATGTGGCGCTGTTGATGTCTGCAGTTCTTGCCATGGCCAGAGTTCCTGTTGTATTTTTAAGGCCGTTGGCTGCTTCGTTTTTTATGGGAGGATTGCCTCCTTTCTGGATCAGACCAGGAGTCATGCCTCCGCCCTGAATCATGAACCCCTTTATTACTCTGTGAAAAATGGTTCCTTCATAGAAGCCGCTGTCCACATAGGTCAGAAAATTTTTAACAGTTTCCGGAGCTTTGCTGTCAAAGAGTTCGATCTGGATATCCCCCATGTTCGTTTTCATGGTTACTTTAGTATTTGCCTGAGTGCAGGCAGGTATAAGGACTGCTGCTGCCAGAAGAATGATCAGTTTTTTCATTTTTATCTCCTTTGTTTTTTATTTAAAGCAGGTGTTTATTATTTCCTGTGAATAGTGTAAAGCTTCTTTTGATCCGCTGCCCCGGAGAACAAAGGTCACCAGCACATAATCCCTGTTTTTATGCCTGATGTGGACTGCATTCCATCCGTGTGTTCTGTATCTTCCGCAGTAAACGGTTGCCGTTCCTGTTTTCCCCGCCGCAATTTCCGGCATTCCAGGCATTTTAAGCCCCTTCAGCGTTCCGTAACGTACGCATTCTTCCAGACTTTTATAAATCTTTTTTATATCCGCCTTTGAAAAAGGCAGGCATGAGGCGGAACTGTCAGGTTTATAAGGCGGCTGAAAAGGAACCGGAATCTTTCCTCCGCTGAAAATTCCTGCATAAATCTGAGCTGCTTTCAGTGGACTGATTCTTACAAGGCCGCCCTCTCCTATGGATGCGGCGGTATATGCAAACAGGGAACCTGTTCCTGTTTCTGCCGGATGTTCTGTGGCTTTCAGGAGGGCAGCCCCTGTGCCGGAAGTCAGGGCAAAATCTTTTTCCATGAAGTGAAACAGTTTTTCCGGTTTCTCTGCTGCCATGGTCAGAAACCAGCAGCTGCAGGAGTGAATCAGGGCCTGTTTCATGTTTACATTGCCGTGTCCTGACTGCAGGGAACATTTAAAGTAATGCCGCCCTGTTTCATCTGCCGGCAGATTGAAGTTATTCATATCCTGCTGAGTAAAGGATCCGAAGAATTTTCCACTGCAGATGATTTCTTTCTCAGGATTTATGTCCAGGTCTTCACTGTGTTTCATCATGGAAAGGGCGGACAGGGGCTTTGCAGTGGAACCTGCAGGAAAGACTGATTCCGCAGCCAGATGAGGATTTTCCATAAGGAGAATTTCCCCTGTCTGAATGTCCATAAGGACTGCCGCCCGGGAGCCTGCTTCATCCTCTGCCGTCAGTGCAGAAGAGAGAAGCAGGCTTATGATGAAAAAAAGTTTTTTCATAAAAATTTATTTTTCCAGTGGAAGGGGCCATACTGTGATTCCTCCTTCCAGAACATGGACATTTTTCCATCCTTTGTTTTTAAGAAGCCTTGCTGCTTCCCATGCTCTGGCTCCGAGAGCACATATTACGATGATGGGAGTCTTCTGCCCCAGAGGAATATCCGTCAGCCTTTCCCTCAGTTCATTAAGGGGAATGTTTACAGAACCGTGTCCAAGATTTCCTCTTTTGAATTCATCCGGTGTGCGAACATCCAGCAGGAACATTTTTTCATCATTTTCCATCTTCTCTACAAGTTTAAGAGGGCTGATGAATTTCCCCAGACCGGAGGACTGGTTGTGAAGCACATGTGCAGCCAGAACGCTCAGATCCACTGCAGGGGAAACAGCAGGTGAATAGGGAAGGTCGGCACTGCCAAGATCAGTTACGCTCAGTCCTCCCTTTTCTGCTGTGGCAAGAATTGAAATCTGTCTGCTGACATCTCCGTAGCCAAGGCACTGGGCCCCGATAATCCGGTCGGAGATTCTTTCCATTATGAGTTTTGTTATTATCAGCTTTCCTCCCATAAAGAAGGGTTTGTCTGTTCCTGCACTTATGGATGATACTGTTTCCCATTCATCTGCCAGTGCCTTCTTTTCAGAAAGTCCGCAGAATCCTATGCTGAAGTCAAAGAATCTGCAGATGCTGGCCTGGGCTGTTCCTGTAAACATGGCTTTGTTCCCGCAGGCTGCATTTTCTCCTGCAGTTCTGCCCTGAATGTTGGCCAGATCACCCAGAGGTGCATATACATTTGCTCCTGAAACGTAGTTTGTGGACTCCACACAGTCCCCGGCTGCATATATGTGCATGTCCGATGTCTGCATGAACTGGTTTACAAGAATTCCTCCGTATATGCCTGTTGCAAGTCCTGCTTCCTTTGCCAGCTCTGCATTTGGCTTAACTCCTGCTGCAATAACAGCCAGTCCGCAGGACAGAACAGTGCCGTCAGCCAGCTTTGCTCCTGTAAGCTTTCCGTCCTTTCCTGTAAATTCTGTGATTCCGGAACCTGTAATGATCCTGACTCCTCTGGCACGGATGTGCTTTTCTGCAAGCATGGACATTTCTTCATCCAGATAATTCATAATGTGCGGGGCTGATTCAACGACTGTGGCATCTATCCCTGCTTTAAGAAGCATTTCACATACTTCCAGTCCTACAGGTCCGCCTCCAAGAATCACAGCTTTTTCCACTTCCTTTTTTTCGCAGACACTCTTTAAAAAATCCGCATCCTTAACTGTATGGAAAGCCGTTATTCCTTCCAGTCCCATGCCGGGAATCTCCGGCATGACAGGATCAGCTCCTGTGGCAATAATGAGACGGTAGTAGTCTATCTCCTCTTTTCTGCCTGTCCTCAGGTCCTCTGCTGTGACAGTGTGAGCTTCCGGATTTATGGATGTGACCTGAGTCAGGGTTTTTACTTCAATATTTTTGTTTGTCAGGAAAAAGTCAGGATTTCTGATGACTCCCATGGCCGATGAAAACAGCATATTCCGGTCTGGAATCATTCCTTCTGCATAAAAAGGATAGGCACAGGATGCCATGGAGAGATTTTCATCCTTCTGAAGAATCAGTATTTCATATTCTTCATCTATTCTTCTGGCACGGGCTGCAGCCTTTGCTCCGGCAGCAGAGCCTCCTATGATTACAATACGGCGTACATCTGTCATTGTTTTACTCCTGAGAGATTTCTTTTTTCAAAGAGACAAATTATCTTTATAAATTAGTAAAGAAAAAAAAGAAATTTTAATTAATAAATTGACTTTTTACTCTGTCCTGTTTTTTAATTTCTGATTCTTTACCTCTTTCAGGAACTGCCGGTTTAATAGAAAATCTGCCTAATTCTGATATAGTACGGAGCTTGATTAACCGGCATTCCTCAGTAAAAGCCTGCAGTCTGCTGCAGGCTTTAAAAAAAGAGTTTTATTCTGACTGTAACATAATGAATTATTCTGTTCTTATAAGCATATACTTAGTTAATAAGGAGATCAGATGAAATATCTGTCATCACTGGTTCTGCTTCTACTTGTATTCATGAGCTCCTGCTATCCATGGCACAATGACCTTTACGGTTTTCTAACCCAGATTCCGGAGGAGGAAACAGGCGGATCAGAGACTCCTGATCCGGAAGTGCCGGATGTCCCTCCAGCTGCTGGAATTCCGGCATTTAAATATCTGGTAAAGGCCGTGTATTTCAACAAGAAATCCACCGGGGCTCTGGCCCCTTCTGCAGTGAATGAAGGAGAAACTCTGCCTTCTGAAAATGTGACATGGGCCATAACTTCCGTACCCATCCCTGAAGAGTTCAGTATCAGTATTAACGAAGAAAACGGAGAGATCACAGGAGAAGCGAATATTCCGGCGTCCGGACCTTTATTTATGTCCTGCATTCTGGAGATCACTGCGTCCAGTGGAGAATCTTCAAATACCTGTTCTGTCACACTTAATTTTACCAGACTGGAGGGAGATGAGGGAGGTACTTATTCAGTTACAGTCGGATCGTGCAGCATTCCGGCAGATGCTGTATTTCCTGACAGCCTGGCACTGACTGTCGGTACGGGATCGGTCCTTTCTGTGACAGGGCCTGGTACTCTGAATCTTCCGGAAACAGCTTCAGTTACGCTGCAAAACGGGGCAGAAATTCAGCTGGAAAACGGAGCTTCCATAGACCCTGAATCCCAGCACCGGATTACATCCGAGATTATGGATGGTTCAGGCTTTACAGCCTTTGCGGAAATGACGGGAGACCTGCCCGGAAT
>JAZRYV010000348.1:0-1034 GCA_045600925.1 Spirochaetota bacterium | reverse complement strand
CTATATCGGAACGCTTCCTGCAGGCAGATGTGCAGCTGTTGTCGGTACCAGGACTCCTTCTGCCTGGTCTGCATCTGCTGCAGAAAAAATTTCTGCCGGTCTTGTGTCCGAAGGATTCACGGTTGTAAGCGGCATGGCCAGAGGCATTGATGCTGCGGCACACAGGGCTGCACTGGATTCCGGAGGAAGAACTGCAGGAATCCTTGCCAACGGCATAGATGTGGCATATCCTTCTGCCAACAGGGATCTGTATAAAAGGATTTCGGAAAGCAGCGGATCCTGTCTCATATCCGAGTATCCTCCGGGGATCTATTCAGGCAGATGGACCTTTGTCCGAAGAAACAGAATCATCAGCGGTCTGTGTCAGACTGTTGCAGTTGTTCAGGCAGGGCAGAAAAGCGGAACCCTGATTACTGCCCGTTATGCTGCGGAACAGGGACGGGATGTGTTTGTATGTCCCGGGAATGTTTTTGATGAAAAATTTGAAGGCAGTCACAGGCTTATCTCCCAGGGGGCGTCCATTCTTTATAATATGGAAGAGTACCTGAGCAGCGTAAAAGCTGCAGATAAATCAGGGATTCCTTCTCTTTTCAGCAGTTTTTTCCCTGATGATTCTGCTGAAACAAAAATCATGAATTTTCTGGCTGACAGGGATGCAGACAGTGATACTGTAGTCAGGGAATGCGGAATTTCTGCTTCTGAATTTCAGGAGGCCGCAGTTATTCTGGAAATGGAAGGAAGAATCCGCAGAAAGGGGAATATTCTGTCTCTTATTAAATAAAGGTGAATATGAAACTGAAGAAACTGTTTATAATACTGGATATTCTGTGTACTGCAGGGGCGACAGTTAACATGCTGCCTTTCCCTCCTTTTTCTGATGAAAAGGAAAGCCTTTTTAAATCCGGCTATTTCCGTGAACTGGAGGAAAAATGCCTTGTGGCACAGGAAGGCTTTATTTCTGTTAAAACTGCAGGGAAAAATCCTGCCTTTGCATGGATTTATCTTAAAAAACTGGAATCTTCAGGTCTCTCTGT
>JAZRYV010000347.1:0-6026 GCA_045600925.1 Spirochaetota bacterium | reverse complement strand
TGCCTGCAGGAAGCGTTCCGATATAGTAAAGAACAATGGGAGGCCTTCTGATTTCCCTGAGCAAGACAGGATAATCATCAGCCCAGAAATGAGTTATGCCAAGTCCCTGTTTCCTGACACTGTCAAGAATCTCCTCCGCTGCATCCAGAGCCATGTCTGGATACTTTGAAGCAGCATATGGCTGTGTTCTGCGGGATTTTCCGTCTATAAGATCAAAAAGTTCCCCGGGGCTGTATGAACCTGTTTTTTCCCAGAAACCGCCTCCGGCAGCCACCGAAAGGGCTGTGGCATACAGGATGTCATCCATGTCAGCCTCCTGTGATTTCCGAACTGATCCGGCTGATGTTGTTCCGGCAGTTTTCCTGCATCTCTTTTATGCCGGAAACATTTCCTGCATTATCCAGCCTCAGGGAGAGATCCTCATAAACTTTCAGAGCTGCCGATGGCTCGCTGTTCTCGTAGTAAAATCTGGCCAGTGCAAATCTCGCTTCATAAAAGTTTTCATCAGCCTGCACTGTCTTTTTCATAAGATCAATACCTGCGGCCCTGTCCTTTTTAAGATAAAAAGTCAGAAGCCCCAGTCCGTAGGCTGCAGATCTGTGGCCGGGATTCTTTTCCAGTGCTTTTCTGTAATGAAGCTCTGCCTTTTTTATGTCCTCAGCATTATCCTCCTCCATTGCTCTGTTTGCACAGACTGCACCCAGAATATAATGGAGATCAGAGCTTCCGCCTCCGTATTCCAGAGCCTTTGACAGAGCCTCAACTGCAGGAGTCCAGCTTCTCTGTTCTGCATACTTTCTGCCAAGTTTTTCATATCCTGCTGATGTCTTTTCCGCAGCCTCCATCTGAGTTCTGAAATCTTCTTCATCTGCCTGAGCCGTTTTTTCCAGAGCAGAAACGTTTCCAGAAACAGCTCTGCTGACAGAGCCGGGAATAAAGGCATTCTCACCGTACTTCCACAGCAGAAGAGCAATAAATACTGCAAACAGTACCGGTCCGATTATCTTTTTCATAATATCCTCCTGTAAGGAATACGTAAGTGAGAGGCCGAAATTTAAAAATTTTTTGAATTTTTTTTCAAAAAAACTGAATTTTTTTAATTTTTATGCTCTTTCTGCCTGTTTCTTTGCTTATATGACTGAAATCTTTTGTCAAATTATATTTGACAAATTTATTATTTTAACAGTGAATGTTCAGTTAAAAATATAAGGTATTTTCTTTGAAAACAGAAACAGATTATTCAATACCTTCAATGGAACAGCTCAGTCAGAATGTATGGCTTCTGACTTTTCCCGAAGGGAAAAAACTCAGGCTCATAGGAACAGCTCATGTATCCGCAGACTCCGTAAATCTGGTGGAATCTGTCATAAAGGAAAACATGCCGGATACTGTAACAGTTGAGCTTGATGAGCAGCGGTATAAAGCAGTAAAGGAAAAAGACCGTTACCGTAATCTGGATATTGCCGAAATCATAAAGAAGAAACAGCTGTTCTTCTTCATCGGACAGTTTATTCTGGCTTCCTACCAGAAAAAGATTTCCGAAAAGACAGGATCAAAGCCCGGGCTGGAATTCATCAGAGCCATTGAACTTGCAGAGGAATCAGGTGCGAAACTGGTTCTTGCAGACAGAAACATAGGAGTCACTCTGAAACGTGCTTTCAGGCTGACCCGTTTCAGGGATAAAATCCGTTTTCTTGCAGGAATTTTTTCTTCCGGTGACGATGAAATTGACGCTGTGGACATTGAAAAGCTGAAAACCGGAGACGCCCTTGAAAGCATGATAAAGGGTTTTGAAAAGGAACTTCCGGAAACCAAACGTGTTCTTATAGATGAGAGAGATGAGTACCTCTTTTCGGAAATAAGAAGCAGTATGGGGGAAAATACTGTTGCAGTTGTGGGTGCAGGACATGTTCCCGGCATTCTGAGATTCATGCAGAATCCGGTTCCTTCCAGGAAAGAGGAACTGAATGTGATTCCGCCGAAATCTGCAGCAGGGAAAATTCTTCCCTGGATTATTCCTGCTGCGGTAACAGCAGTAATAGCCTGGGGCTTTTTACACGGAAATACCAAAGCGGCCTCGGATGCTGTCATTTACTGGATTCTTGTAAACGGCATTCTGGCGGCACTGGGATGTCTCACAGCCCTTGCCCATCCGCTGACCACAGCTGCAGGTTTTATTGCAGCTCCCATAACAAGTCTCAATCCAACCATAGGTGTTGGGTTTGTGACTGCCCTGGTTCAGACTGTTATGGTAAAACCACGGGTACGGGATTTTGAAGAAATAAGCGACCATTCACTTACAGTACGAGGGTGGTGGTCCAACAGACTTACAAGGATTTTTCTTGTGTTTCTGTTTTCGTCCATAGGTTCCTCCATAGGAACTTTTGTGGCGCTACCTGCACTGATGAAAATTTTTCAGTAGCAGACTAAATCAGCCAGTATTCTGCTTTGCAGAATAAAATACAGTTAAGGAGTTAACTTATTATGAAAAAGACAGCTTTACTTGCAGCTCTGTTTGCAATGTTCTTCATGGTTGCCTGCGAAACTGCACAGGACACAGCATCTGTTGCTGCCTCTGATGCATGGCTTACTTCAGCCAACACTGCACTTTCAAATGTTTCTGTAACAGGTTTTGCCTACAAACAGACTTCTCTTCCAAAATGGAAATTTGAAGCATGGGCAAAATTAAGTGCACCTGTAGTAAAGGAAATCCTTGCAGGTATTCAGGAAGGATATGTTCTTCAGGTAACAGGTCATGCAGATGCAAGAGGTCCTGAGACAGCTGAAGGTTCAAAACCGGGAAACATCAAGATCTCCACAGACCGTGCAGAAAATGTTTTCAAAAGCCTTAAGGCTTCCGGCATTGACGCTGCAAACATGACATTCAAGGGTGTTGGTTCTTCCATGCCTCTTGACGGAGTTGATCCAAAAGACGGTGCTCAGAGAAGAGTATCTTTCATTGTTGTAGCAAAATAATTTTTTCTGATATAAAAAAACCGTGCTTATGCACGGTTTTTTTATATCTCCTCATCTGAATCAAAATACAAATTAATTCTGCTCCGGATAATCCCGGAAGTGGATACCGGAGGAGAAATGTTAGAAACATTAAATTCCATTATCAATGTCATAGACGGTTATGTATGGGGGCTTCCTCTGATGATTCTTCTTGTGGGTACAGGTCTTTTCCTGACTCTGAAAAGCAGATTCATTCAGTTCAGAGCTTTCGGACACGGATGGGCTCTGCTTTCTGGAAAATATGACAAAGATGAAGGAACACCCGGAGAAATCACTCACTTTCAGTCCCTTTCAACAGCCCTTTCTGCAACTATCGGGACAGGAAATATTGCAGGTGTTGCAACAGCAATTGCTTCCGGAGGACCAGGTGCTGTTTTCTGGATGTGGATCACAGCTCTTGCAGGCATGGCAACAAAATATCACTGCTGTCTTCTGGCACAAAAATTGCGCAAAATTGAAGAAAACGGAACTGTTTCCGGCGGACCTGCCTATTTTCTGTCAGAAGGTCTTAAGCATACAGTATATGAAAGGACAGTTGGAAAGATTCTCCCTGCAAAAACTCTTGGTCTCCTCTTTGCAGTATTTACAGTTATTGCCTCCTTCGGCATAGGAAACATGACTCAGGCCAATTCCATTGCAGACCCTCTGTTCAAATATTTCGGGATCAGCAAACTGCTGACAGGTATTATTATTGCTGTCCTGATCGGTTTCGTCATTATCGGAGGAGTAAAGCGCATAGCATCCGTTTCTTCCATGATTGTTCCTTTTATGGTTGCAGCCTATGCAATTGCATCTCTTATTATCATCATTAAAAATTATGATATGATTATTCCTGCCTTTCAGCAGATTTTCTACTACGCATTCCATGATCATCAGGCGATTGCAGGAGGATTCCTTGGGGCTGCCATGCGTTACGGTGTTGCAAGAGGACTCTTCTCCAACGAAGCAGGTCTTGGTTCCGCAGCAATGGCTCATGCAGCTGCAAAGACAAAGGAACCGGTCAGAGAAGGTCTTGTTGCCATGCTCGGACCTTTCATAGATACAATTATAGTATGTACAATGACAGCTCTGGTTATAGTTATTGCAGGACAGGAATACTGGGGAAGCGGAATTTCCGGAGCAAATCTTTCCACATCCTGCTATGACAGCCTTCTTTCCGGTGCAGGCAGATATATAGTTGCTTTCGGACTTGTCTTCTTTGCTTTTACAACAATTCTTGGATGGTCCTACTATGGAGACAGAAATGTAGAGTATCTCTTCGGAGAAAAAGGTGTAAAGATATACCATTTGATTTTTATCCTTATTATTCCTGTCGGCTCAGTTCTCCAGCTGGATATAGTATGGAACTTCTCTGATATTACAAACGGTCTTATGGCCATCCCAAATCTTATCGGACTTCTCTTCCTTTCCGGCTTTGTTGCAAAAATGACAAAGGACTACTTTGCAAGAAACAAAGGACAGATCCCTCCGAAGGATCAGATGTAAAACAGTTCATGTCAGACTTCGATACAGCTGCAGAGAGGTGCCCTCTCTGCAGCTCTTCCGTATTAAGCAGACTTTATACCATAGATAAATTCAGGGACAGTTTTTCTGTAAGCCGTTGCGGCTGCTGTGGTTTTATTTTTATGAATCCGGCTTTCTCCGATGAAAAAATCAGGTCATTTTATACAGAAGATTACTATACAGGATCTGCTGATTATTCCTATACGGACGAGAGAGCGTCATGGAAAGCTTTCGGATACGTATGGAAAAAACGGATTGATGTTCTGAAAAAATATGTTCCATCCGGAAAATTTCTGGATGTGGGAGCGGCATTCGGAGGGTTCATGGCAGCTGCCGGCAGCACATATGAACCCTTTGGAATAGAACTCTCTCCCTTTGCTGCCGGCTGGGCAGCAAAGATTCCTGAGGCAACGGTCCACTGCGGAACACTGGATGATCACCCTTTTCCTGCCGGAATATTTTCTGTAATTACAATGGTGGAACTGATTGAACACCTTAAGAATCCTGTGAAGGCAGTTAATGAATGTTTTAAACTTCTGAAGAAAGGCGGTGTGCTGCTTATTCAGACTGCAAATATGGACGGAATGCAGGCGAAACTGAAAGGCCGGGATTACGGATACTTTCTTCCGGGACATGTATCTTATTTTACAAAAAGGAATCTTACGCAGACTCTGAAAAAGGCAGGTTTCACAAAGGTGAAGGTTTTTCAGCCTGTAGATTTCGGGCTGCTTCCTAAACTGAGGAAGGCTTCCTGTTCCTGGCATTCCATATGGGATTACAGGCACGGAATACGGATAGCACTGTACCATGGGGCAGGTAAAATTCATTTCCGCAATTTCTGCCCTGTAAGTTCCATGGTGGTCTATGCTTTTAAATAATTAATCGGCTTTTGACATGAATCTTAATATAATAAAACAGAAAACACTCCGGACACTTTCCGACATTATTCCGGATCTGTGCATTTTTTCTATTTTCCTGCTGTGTATTTTTTCTCTTTACAGATTTCAGATCTGGAATATGAGCAGAGAATTCTTTTCCGATCTGAATCCTTCCCTGAAGGATTTCCTGTTTCTGGCCCTGAGAGATGACTCACGTATTGTTCTTTTTTCCATTGGAATTCTTTTTATCATTACTGCTGTTCTGCGGAAAAGAAAAATTCTGAAATACATCATCACTTCCCTTTTCTGCACAGCTGAATCAGTGGCACTTTTAACAGGACTTGTTATTTTCCGTCTGTATGAAACGACCATGCAGAAAGCACTGCTGACGGATGAAATAGCTGCAGAATGGAAACAGCTTCTGGTATCCATGATATCTGAAATACCTTCTGAAATTTATCAGCAGGCGGCAGCGGAAATTATTCTTCCGCTACTGCTTTCTTTCATGCTGTACAGATCCGGAAAACTGAAAGCGGAAAAATTCAGAAGATGTGCCTTTGTGCAGAATTTTCTGCTTCATATTCCGTTTTTAAAAAATACTGAAAGCAGATTACGGGCTGCATCTGTCTT
>JAZRYV010000346.1:0-15189 GCA_045600925.1 Spirochaetota bacterium | reverse complement strand
TGCAGGTCCTTTTGCCGGTAATTTTACAGCAAGCGGTTTCAGTGTCAGTCCTTTTATAACTTTTACGCAGAAGGATGTCCGGAATATTCAGCTGGCAAAAGGCGCCTGTCTGGCCGGAGCAGAACTTCTTCTGAAACGGAGCGGGACAGCTGCAGGAGATATTGTTCTGTCTGTGACTGCAGGAGCACTGGGCCTGCATCTGAATATGAATCATTTTGATTCTCTGGGTTTTTTGCCGGCTTTCCCCCGTGCAGAAAGGACTGCTGCAGGCAATACAAGTTTAAAGGGGGCTGTAAGGGGCTGTCAGGATTCTGGTTTTCTGGAAAGGACAGCAGATCTGGCCCGTTCTGTCAGAATCATTGAACCTGCGGCAGACGATGAGTTTAATGATATGTTTATGGATTCTCTTAATCTGGAACCAGTTTTTTAGAATTCAAAGCCTGCCATGAAGAAAGGTTCCACAGATTGCATGCTGGAGTTTTCCATGAGGATATCTCTATAGAAGGCTCCGAAATCAATGAAAAAGATTTCTGCAGGTATGTGGAAAGAAATTCCTGCTCTGTACATGGTGTCCAGTGATCCTTCGTTTCCCCCGTCAACAGGAATAGAATATTCTGTCTTTATTGAACTCAGACATGCTCCTGCCTGACCATGAAGGAGTATATGAAAATACAGCGGAGTTCTGATTCTGTAATACAGTCCTCCTGCTGCAGTGATCTGTGTCATATCCGATGAATTGATTTTTTCCAGAGCCTTCCCTTTAAAGATATTTCCCTGTCCCATAAATTCAATTCCTGTATTTCTGAGAACCGGAATACGGTTCAGAGTTCTGCTGAGAGACAAATCGAAGCCTGCATACAGGAATCCTCCTGCCATGGAATTGTTTAGAAGATCGGACCAGTGGTTTCCCATAATGAACTGTGGAGAATATCCGGCTCCCAGATATATTTTCCCGGAATAATTTTTCCTGATTTTCTGAGCCGCTTTCTTTTTCTGTCTTGGCCGGATTTCCAGTTCTTTCCAGACCGAAATCCCTTCCTGCTTGTGAAACTTGTTGATGCCGGTTATCCTGACAGTGTACTTCCCGGGAGCAAGAGAAAAGGAAAAACAGTTTGTATCAGCATTCTCTGTCTTTATTATGTTCCCTTTGCTGTCCTTGAGTTCCACTTTGTATTTTTCGGCTGCCTGAACTTTTTCCCAGGATACAGTGACATCAACCTTCTGCAGAGCCATGGAAGGAACAGCTGTCAGACAGAGAAGAATAAATAAAAATGTGTATAAAATATTTTTCATTATTCCGTATAGAAAACATCCGGAGATGTAATTTTTATATTATCAGGAGTCTTTTCTCCAAGTTTAATTCTGAAATAAGTACGTTCTGAAGGGCTCTCTCCGGAAAGTGATGCTCCGTCTTCTGATTTTGCCTTTATTTCCCAGCAGAAAACATCCCTGTCCAGCATGGAAAAGCCGGTGAAACTGTATGAGCTGTTTTTTACAGCGGTTTCAAATATTCTGTTCAGCCCTGATCCCTGTTTTCTGTAAAGGGTGAAATCGTAGGATGTTGCTCCTGTTACAGGAGACCATCTGAATACAAGTTCATTTCTGGACAGAAGATCAACCGAAGATCCTCCGGCGGGATAAATCTGTTTTGGGGCTTTCAGTCCTTTTATGACTGAGAACTGACGAACAGGACTGACTGCTGATGTCTCTCCGGTGGGAGCAAGAAGAGAAATACGGAAGAAAAGCTTTCCTCCTGGAAGATTTTTTACGGAAAGCCTTGTTTTATCAGTATCCTGTCTTTTAACAACCGATGTCATTTCAGGGTCCTTTGCCACAAGGAGTCTGTATCTTGAACCACGGTTGGGATCATTCCACTGAAAAACGGTATTCCCTCCGGTTGATATGTAATGTATTTCTTCTCCTTCCTCCGGATATGAGAGAGCTATTGGAACTGATTTTTTCAGATTAAAGAAAAAAATTTCAGAAAAAGGAGTTTCATTTCCTGAACTGGTTTTCCCTTTAACCCGCCAGAACCAGGTTCCTGGGCTCAGTTCTTTTTTCATGGAAAGAGAGTTGGAATGTGTTTTTTCTTCTGATTCAGTACTGCTGAAATTTCTGTCTTTTGACAGCTGTACTGAGTATGAGGTTATCTCCGGATTCCCTGACCAGCCCATTGAAATTCCTCTGTTGTCTGCAGTCAGTGATGACAGTTCTGTTCCCTTTTCCGGATAGCGGAGTACAGGAGCAGGAAGTTCTTTCTGCCTGTTTACAGAAAAGGAAGAGGAAGGTCCTTCCTGAGAGACTGAGGCGAATGGATAGTCAGCTTTGACTCTCCAGTAATATGTTCCGTCTGCCAGTGGAGAGGTAAGGGTAAACTCCTTCTGAGTTGCTGTGTTTCTGCATACAGTATTTTTAAAATCCTTTGTTGAGGAAATTTCAAGAGTATATGTAGATGCCCTGCTGTTACCGCTCCACATGAATTTTACATCAGGCATTCTGTCCTTATATGTTATTTTTGTATTATTTGCAGGCAGAGCAGGAACAGGGACAGGCTGATGAATTACGGAAAATTTCCAGTAAATTGTTGCTGTCAGATTTTTTTTCAGTCTCCAGTAGTATTCCCCTTCTTTCAGAGGAAGAGAGGTTTCGTTTCCATGAACAGGTTTTCTGTAAACAAATGATGAAAAATCACTGCTCTTTGATATCTCCAGTACTGCATCTCCCCTGGAACGGTTGATCCATGAAAAGACAACCGGTGTCGTTTCTCCGGATACAATTATGCTGCCTGGAACAGGAGATTTGTGGATGACAGGAACATCCTGCAGTATCATCTCTTTCTCTTCGATTGAGACCTGCTGATTCTCTGACAGATCAAGGGTTTTCCCGTCTTTCTTCAGCATTGCAGAACCGCTGGATATGGAAACTGCCACCTTCCCGTTTTTGTCCTGTATGGCAGCTGTTCCGTTCAGAGACAGAACAGCGTCTTTTGTTTTTATGTTCACATCAGCAGTCCCGGATGCACTTATAGAACCTTTTTCAAAATCTACGAAAGATCCGTTCTCATCCACGTTCAGTACAACAAGGGTGTCCTCATCAAGATTTACAATCGTTCCGTTGAGAAAATGAATCTTTGCAGAGGCTTTTTTTACTGTACGGATGGAATCATGGTCATAGGCAGGTGCCATCTGATCCAGTCCGTCCCATATGGCTATGGATGCATATTTCCTTTCTGCCTTTCTGTATTTATATGAAACACTGCCTATCTTTTCCCTGTCGGATACAGCCGAAACGGCTGTAATGTCCCTGTACAGAAGAAAGGAAAAAACTGCTATCAGTACAAGCAGTGTCAGTGGAATGAGTTTCTGCCTCTTGCGTGCCTTCATTGTCTTTTCAGTTTTCAGATTCTATGAATTCATCTCCGTTCATATCCATGGAGAGATATTTCCTGATAGTTGCGTCATCCATGCCTGTCATTTTACGTATGGTCAGAAGATCTTCAGGACAGTCCGGATCGTCCTTCCTTCCAAGGACTGCATATACCTGCTGATAGTCCTTTTTCCCTTTGACACGGATTTTTTTCATGGCTTTGACTTTGAACTTGTCCCCAGCAAGCTTCATGGAAGCCTCTGATATTAGAATATCAGTTCCAAAGGTTTTGTTGAGGGATTCTATTCTGGAAGCAAGGTTTACAGCATCTCCGATAACTGTATACTCCATTCTGTCCATGGATCCTATCTGGCCTGCAAGGATGGATCCCGTATTTATTCCGCAGCCTATGCGTATAATCGGTTTTTCTTTTGTTCCTCTGCCTTTGTTGAATTCTATAAGAGCCTTTCTCATAAGCAGGGCTGCATTTATGGCATTTTCCGTATCATGTTCTCCTGCAACAGGCGTTCCCCATATAGCCATAATTGCGTCTCCGATGAATTTATCAACTATGCCTCCTGTCTTATCCACACAGGCAACCATTCTGGTCATATATTCATTGAGAAAATCAACTATCTGTTCAGGCTCCATCCGTTCGGATATGGAAGTGAAGGAACGGATATCAGAGAAGAAAATAACGGCAGTTTTTCTTTCTCCTCCCAGCTTGATTTCCTTCTTTGTAAGCATGTTTACAATATTTTTGTTCATGAATTTGCCGAAAACGTTTTTTATGCGTTCACGTTCGGCCAGACCGCGTCCCATGGATACAAAGGCCTTTGTCAGCTGTCCTACTTCATCGTTGGCTGCAGGTCTCAGACGGATGTTGAAATCTCCTTTTTCGATTTTTTTTGTGGCAGATGCAAGTATCTGTATTGGACGGATCATGGCATTGGAGAACAGGTAGACAATAAGTATGGCCAGACACAGAATTATGGCAGCCATGTATCTGTCCTGTCTCTGAAGCTTGTAGATCATCTGAAAGGCTTTGTCTTTGTCAGCTGTGGTTATTACGGAAATGCCTGCAAAAGATATTTTCTGGAAAGAGCTGATATATTCTCTTCCGTCAAGCTCAGTATATATTATTTGCCCGTTGTTCTGGTTTATTTTGTTCATCCTCTGAATGAAAACATAGCTGCTCAGGTTTGTGTTGACGTCAATAAGAGATCTATCTGGATGCAGGATAATGTCATTGCTGCTGTTTATGAAGTAAGTGGTTGTCAGATCACTGACAGTGAAAATATCCTTAAATTCGTTTATGGCAATGTATGCGATGATAATTTTCTGACTGCTGCTGTCCTGTTTTCCCTTTGACGGAAAAGGGAAACTGATGCAGGAAACCATTTCCTGAAACAGAGGACTGGAGTTGTGTATATCTTCTCTGCCGGCAAATGTCTGTTCAAACATGGGGGCTTCTTCCTTTACTGCCTTCAGGATGTTTGCCTTTGAAAATGTCTGAAGTTCCTGAATCCCGGGATTTATGGAAATTCTGGCTTCCAGAGTATTTTTTTTCTTTTCTGCCAGAGCTACAGCCAGCAGTTCCTCGCTTGTGGAAAAAATTCTGCGGCCTGCAGATGACATGGATGAGTCTCTTCCTGCTGCCATGTCTTCTGCAATTATGAGTGCCTGTTCCCGGAGTACGGAAAATTTTATTTCAATATTTCTGGCAATGGCCCTGGACATGTTAAAGGTGTTTTCTCTTACACGTAGTTCACTGTCGTTCTGAAAATAATACAGTGAAATAGTGGTAACGGTAAGAAGCGTTACTCCCAGGATGGCTGAAATTATGGCAATCATCTTTAAGCTGAGAGATATAAAAATCTTTTTATGTCTTTTCTGCTTTTTTCTGTCTTTGCCTGCTGTCTGCTTTTTATTGTATTCTTTTTCCGTGCTCATGTATATTCCCCGGATCCGTGACCATGTTCAGACTCCGCCTGAATATTTCAGAATAATGGTTATAAAAGTTATCGGCATAACAGGGAAAGATTTTTATTAAAACAGGAAGTGTATGTTCTATTTCCCCGGTATTTTATTCAGATAATCCTGAAGAAGAGGCTCATCTATCTGCAGAAGCCTTTCTTTTATTTCTTTCAGATCTTTCAGGCTGTATTCCTGAAATTCAAAGAAATCCATAAGCCAGAGATATCTTGTTATAAGGCGTGGTTTCGTTTTCCCTTCAGCCAGCTGTTCCCTGTTAAGACGCTGATAGTTTACTTCAAGGGAATAACACTGATCCTTGATAAGGTCTATCTGTCTCCTGTCCAGATTCTTTCTGACATAAAAGATATCTGTAAGGAAACCGTAAACCGGAATCCACTCCCTTACATCCCTGCAGTCAGGACGGTCTTTTCTGACGGCGTTTACGAGCTGTATTACAGGTTCTGCCTTAAGTGCGTCAATATCAACTGCGGAAGGCTCTATAAAAAATGCCTCCCGGAAATACCACAGGCTGTCAGGGATCTGTCCAAGATGGAAGCATGCCTCTGCAAGAATGGACAGCAGTCTTGCATCTGGATTGTACAGCTGCCCTGCAGCTGTTTTCAGAGTCTTTACCGCTTCCTGATAGTCTCCGGATTTAAGAAAGCAGAAGCCCAGATTCATGAGCAGCTCCATGTTGGCGGCGTTCGGACCGGAACTGCAGACCTGCTTGTAACTGGACGAAGCTTCATAATATATATACTTCATGGCAGCATTGAATGCTCGGGATTCAGTAATCTTCTTTTCCTTTGAGTATTCTTCAAAGTTTTTCCATTCGCTCATAAGGAAATCCCCAGTCTCTCTGCCCGGAGCAAGACGGGATATTTCATCTGCTCTGTTAAACCAGAATTTTGCGGTTCTGTATCCTGCAGCCAGTCCTGGATAGTCAGGATCCGTATCCATAAGTTTGTCTATAATATCTGCCGCATCTTTAAAGGCTCCTCTTTCTATGTAACTGCAGGCCAGATTAAGACCGTTCAGCAGAGGATCATCTGAAAATGTGAGCTGTTCAGTTTTATCCATATTAAAGCTCTGTTATTTCTCCTTTCCAGCTTTCAGGAACACGGTTGGTAAAAATCAGAACCTGTCTCCTTCCTGCAATGCCCTCCAGCTGCTCCATAAGTGTTCCTATACGGGAATCGTCCATAAGCAGGAAAGGGTCATCAAGTATGAGTGGAGAAAGATCCTTTGTTTCAGGTCCCATTTCTGTCAGAGCCAGTTTCAGGGCAAGAAGCAGCGAGTGTTCCACAACCGGAGAAAGTGTTCCGGAACTGGAATACCCGCGGATAAAGGCTTCCGCTGTTTTTTCTGTTACAGAATCTGCAAACTGGCTGCCTGTAAGTGTGTTGAATTTTTTCAGAACATTATCGGCAAGGGTTTTTATTCTGTGTTTTTCCTGGGCTTCTATTGCTTCAGTCAGAATGTCGGAAATGAGGAACATGGTTTCTTTTTTTTCTTCCAGTCTGGAAAGAGAGTCCCATATTTTTTCTCTTTCTTTAACAAGACTGTCGTCCTCTTCTTTAAGCGTAACATCTGTTTCACTGTTGATCTTTGCGAGAATTTCTTCTTTTGTTTTTATGGATTCATCAAGCTCTCCGGTCTCTCTGTCCGAATCTTCCATGTATTTTCTGATTTCTTCCGGATCCGGGGAGCTGAGCTGAATGCCGATTGAACTAAGTTTGTCTGCGGTGTCAGTTCTGAGCCGGTTTATTGACAGATCTGCATCCTGAAGTTCCTGATTCATTCTTTCAAGTCTGTCAGGAGAAGAAAGGGATGACTTTATGGAGTCTATCTCCTCCTTTGTGTCTCTGTATTCCATGTAGTCTTCAAAAAAAGTCAGAAGGATGTTGAAAAGATCGTCTATGCTGTATTTGTCAGTTACAAGGTCCTTCTGATCCATGAGTTCTGCCATTCTTTCCGTAATGGCAGCCTTTTCTTTTTCAAAAGCTTCATATTCTTTTTTATTGGAGATTTTTTTTCTGAAACACAGAAGACAGGAAAAGGTTCCTGCACATGTCAGACCTGTTATGGTTTTAAATATCAGTTCTTTCAGTTCCGGTTTAAGAAAGGGCACATCCGGCATGAAAAAAACGATACAGGCAGCAGCTGCTGAGAGCATTGATAATACAATAAGTCTGACAAGGGACCGGGAATTTCTGACAGCCCTGTCTTCAAGGAAAACTTTCTTTTCGTTGTTGTTTATAAGTCCGGAATAGCATTCCTGAATTTTATCCAGTCTTTCCTTTGAGAATGATTCAGAAAAATGAAAAGGATGAAGCATGGGGACAGCATCTTTTTCAAGGAATCGGATTTTTGACAGCTTGTCCTTTTCTGCCAGTATATTCTGTTTTGAATTTTTTTTCTTCTGTTCCATGAGATCCGATTCTGACAGATTCTGAAGAACCTGCTCCAGTGTCATTTTTTTCAGGATCTGATTTTCTTTATGTCTGTTCAGGGACAGAATTTCTTCTTCCAGAGTCTTTTTTTCCTTTTTCAGTTTGTCAAAACGCTGATTTTTAATGCGGATGATTTCTATTTCCCTGTTAAGATTATTCAGCCTGGCTTTCTGTTCGCTGATGATTTTAAAAACAGGAGCATCGGAATCCTCATCTCTCATGTATCTGCTGCGGATGTCCGGATATTTTTCAAAAAAACCGGAAACATCAGAAAGAATGCATTTTTTTATTGCTTCATAATCCGTAAGCTGTTTTATTCCGGCAATGTCTGAAGGGGAGGGAACGAATCCTTCATCTTCAGAAAAGTATTTTTCAGGCAGAAAATCATTCTGTTCCGGAGAGCCTTCCAGTGTTTCATTATCACTGTTATAATCTGCGATCCTTTTTTCTTTTTCTCCGTTAAGCCTGAAAACAGTGAGAAAGCGGTTGAGATAGCGGAATCTGAAATTTCCTTTTTCTGAAGCGGAAAAGCACAGATCAAGATACATATCCCGGAGAATTTCATTTTTGCCTTTTCCGGTCAGATTCAGGAAAGCCTCCACCAGGGATTTAATGAGGAATGTTTTCCCGCTTCCGTTTTTCCCTTTTATGATGTTTATCCCTGGTGTAAAATTTATCTGCCGGTTGTCGAATATTCCCGGTCTGGTGACGGTACATTTTATAAAGTACAAAGCCATTCCTCCAGAGCCTGGAAATCTTCTGACATGAGCAGCTTAAGGGCTTCTGGAAGCCAGTTTGAAGCTGTTCTGCCTGTTATTTCTCTTCTGTTAAGTCTTTCTGTCAGCAGCCGGAAGAACTGCCCTCTTACGGAATCCTCTTCTCCGTACAGTTTTGCAAGGGAATTAAGAGAAGGCAGACTTTCATCCTGCAGACGGATATCTGCAAATCTGTTTTCAAGAACGGATGTGAGCTCGGATGTCTTAAAGTCTCTTTCCCCTTTCAGACAGAGATACAGGACTGATTCTTTTTCTGAACCTGTTCTTGCCTGTGCAAGGATTACATCTGCCAGACTTCCAGGGGTTCTGTCAGTACAGTTCAGTTCAAGAGAGCAGAGGCTCATGGTGTTGACTTTTATGCGGCTGAACTCCGAGACTGTGTTGTCCTTTATTGTGACTGATGTGACAAATCTGTCACCGGTATCCTGATATGAAACGGCTTCCGGAGTTCCGGGGGTAATGCAGATGATTTTATCCCCTTTCTTGAAGATTCTTGAACTGTGGCTGGACCCCAGCACATACAGATCAAGACCCATTTTCGGCAGAAATTCCCTGCCGGCTGCAAAATCAAAATCGTGATGGAAAATACCAGTATGAAAACCGTCATCTTCGGTCTTTGCAGCCTCTGTAATGTCAAGATCCGGGGACCAGGCTGCTCCGTAAATATGAATTCTCTGCCCGCCGAAGCTGACAGAATAGGGATCTTCGGAAACTGTTCCGGAAAAGACATGGGTTGCCCCCAGACCGTGAATCAGCGGACTGACATTCCCTTCTGCAGTAAGCTCCGGAGCTCCGGGAGCATAGAATATTTCCGTGCCTTTTTCCCGGAGGGCTGCAAATTCTGCAATGACAGTTTTTTCATCTGCATTGGAGATTTTATCTGCTTCCACAAAGCCTCCGGCTATAAGTAGGATGCTGTGGTCCGCAGCCAGAGAACAGATTCTTTTAAAGGTTTCCATTCTGCATGCAGCGGAAATGCATTCATTCAGCCCCAGACGAAGATCGGATGTTATAAGTATTTTTGCCTGATTTTCCATACTGTTACTATTAATGGAAATATTAAACCATGGTGTTTCATTATCAACAATTAATTCTTTTTATTTTGAAAAATCTTGATGCCGTACCGGACATCAGTCTGTAATATTTTGATTGACAAATACCTGTTAAGAGAAGGTGTTAAAGGAGAATTTTCGCTTTTATGCGGGAAAATATTTCTTTGGAAGTTCTCCTATGCCTGAAAAAGACACAAAATCAGTCCGCCTTTTATATTTCAGAACAGCAGGAAAGATCCTTCTTATTCTGCTGGCAGGATTTACACTTTATCTGGCTGTATCCACCATAATGATGATCCTTCTTACCCGATCTCAGAAAGAGGTTCAGGTTCCTGATGTCACAGGTCAGCAGTTTACTGATGTTTACAACAGCCTCCTGAGGAAAGGGCTTTCCCCGAGACTTGCTTTTCATGAAACCTTTGACATGGAAAGCGGAATCATTCTTGAACAGCATCCTGAGGCAGGAGAAATCATTCCGGAAGGAGATCCGCTGAAACTTACCCTGTCCAGAAACGGCTATTCTCTGGAAGTGCCCGATCTTCGCGGGAAGAGTCTTCCTGTTGCAAAGAACAGTCTCCGTAATCTTCATTTCCACGGCAGAAATTTTTCAGTTTCCACAGGGGCTGTATCCTATATCCGCACAGCCGGCACCATGGAAAACATTGTAGTCGGACAGTCTCCTCTTCCCGGAGAGAAAATCACTCCTGACCGCAGGGTGAATCTTCTTGTTTCTGCAGGAACCGGTTCTGTTCCGGGCCGCATGCCGGAAGTTGCCGGTCAGACAGTGGATCTTGCCTTTCCGCTTCTTGAGACTGCAAAAATTCATGCAGAACAGGAAATTGTGGAAATCTGGGATCAGTCAAAGAACGGGGTGATCCTTTCCCAGCAGCCTGCAGCCGGTGCTCCGGTTAAAGAAGGGGATACTGTTAAGATAAAAGTCGGGATTTTCCCTGCAAAGGGACATCCCTATTACAGTTATGAAAAAATTCAGTACACAGTTCCTTCCGGATATGAAAAGGGGCTCTTTGAAGTATATGTTGAGGATGACTGTGCAAAGCGCATGTGCTTCTCCGGCATAAGGGAGGGGGGGCAGCAGATAGTTTTTGCTTTCCACAGATCAGGAAGAGCCAGAATATCTGTCCTCAGGGAAAGAGAATCAACAGGAGTTCTTACTGTAAATGTTGAAGATTTCTGATATTAAAGCTTCTGAGGATATAATTCTCTCACCAAGCATAATTGCATCGGATCTTTCCGTAATGGGATCCATTGCGGAAACTATGGATCCTTCTGTAATAGATCTGATCCATATGGATGTAATGGACGGACATTTTGTCCCTAATCTGACTTTCGGACCCGGCTATGTTAAGGCTCTTGCTGCCCGTACATCCATACCAATGGATATTCATCTGATGATTGAAAATCCGGAAAACACTGTGGATGAATATCTGGAAGTAAAACCATGGTGTGTGACTTTTCACTATGAAGCCACACGGTTCCCGGCCAGACTTCTGTCCAGTATAAGAAAAACAGGAACTGCTGCAGGTCTTGCTGTTAATCCGGCAACTCCTGTGGAATCGGTTTATGATCTGCTTCCCTATGCCGATATGGTGCTTGTAATGTCCGTGGATCCCGGGTTTTACGGGCAGAGCTTTATGGATATTTCCCTGAAACGCATAAAAAAGCTGTCTGAGTTCGCGGAAAAGGAAGGTTTTCACAGCCTGCTTATTCAGACTGACGGTGGAATAAATGAAAAAAACATTGCTGCAGTCAGGGAAGCCGGGACTGATATTTTTGTTGCAGGCGGGTCTGTTTTTAATGGCGGTGATGTCAATGGCAGTGCCGGAAAACTGAAAAGGGCTGCACGCAGAGTCTGATTTTACTGAAAACAGCCAGGATGCCATTAAGCGGAATGCAGATTAATTCTATTCCTGACAGGTTTTGTGTTGACAAAAAAGGCCCCTATAAAATTATTAATTCCCTAATTATATTCGGAGGTACAGACGTGTCGGTAAGGATTCGTTTACAGAGAGTAGGTACAAAAAAGAGAGCATTTTACAGAGTCGTTGTTATAGACGGTCGCAAACAGAGAGACGGAGGATTTCTGGAACAGGTTGGTCTTTATCAGCCTATTGCAAAGGAAAATCAGTTTTCCATCAATGCAGATAAAGTTTCAGAATGGATTAAAAAAGGAGCTCAGGTTTCTGATACTGTTGTTTCTCTTCTTCAGAAACAGGGGATCTGGAACAGCGTCAGAACAGCAAAATAGTCTGACCGGAGTCTTTTATGGATTATAAAGGTCTTGTTGAGTATATAGTTAAATCCCTTGTCGATAATCCTGATCAGGTTGAGATCAATGAAATCGAAGGGGAAAAATCAACCATCCTTGAACTTAAGGTTACAAAGGATGATATCGGCAAGGTTATAGGAAAACACGGCCGTATTGCCAGAGCCATAAGGGCTCTGATTAACGCTTCTGTTTCCAAAACAGGCAAGAGAGGCGTTCTGGAAATACTGGATTGAGAGAGAACAGCTATTTACGTATTGCCCGTATAATTGATGCCCACGGGCTTCGGGGACGGCTGAAGATCTCTGTTATTTCTGATAACTCAGATCGTTTTGATGAAGATAATGAGTTATTCATTCTGGAAAACGGTGAGTACCGTCAATATACAGCTGCTGATTTACAGCCTGTAAAAGGAAGGACTGCTCTCCTTCAGCTGAAGGAAGTGACAGACCGGAATCAGGCGGAAGCACTTAAAGGGGCTGAGATCTTTATTACAAAGGAACAGGCTGAACAGACCAGGGATATTCTGGAGGAAGGCTGTTTTTATTATTTCGATCTTATCGGATGCAGTGCCTTTATGGACGGCAGACTGTTTGCTCAGGTATCGGACATTCTTGAGGCAGGTTCAGGACAGATTCTTGTTCTTAAAGATGAAAAAGGGAAGGAGTTCCTGCTTCCCTTTACGGAATCTATGGTAGATACATCCGGTATCCGGGAAAAGCGGATAGATATCAGTCCGGCTGAGGGACTGTTTGATATTTAATATTTTTACAATTTTCCCCGGTTTTTTTGAGTCTCCTTTTAAGACCGGACTGCTGGGGAAGGCTGTGGAAAAAGGCATCATCACAGCGAATATGGTGAATATAAGGGATTTTTCTGAGGACCGGTTCCGCCGGTGTGATGATTATCCCTACGGCGGCGGTTCAGGCATGGTTATGAGGCCGGAACCGGTTTTTAGAGCCTTTGATTCGGTGAAGAGATCCGGACCTGTACTTTATACTTCACCGGGAGGAAGACCTCTTGATCAGGATTTTGTCAGAGAGCTTTCCGGTGAGTCTGATATTTCCATTCTCTGTGGAAATTATGAAGGTGTGGATCAGAGAATTATTGACCGCTGTGTTGATTATGAGGTCTCTGCAGGGGATTATGTCCTTTCCGGAGGAGAGTTCGCAGCCCTGATTATTGTGGATGCTGTTGCACGGTATGTTCCTGGATTTATGTCCAACAGTGCTTCGCTGGAAGAGGAAAGCTTTGAAGGCTGTCTTCTGGAATATCCTCAGTATACCCGCCCTGAAATTATTGAAGGGATGCAGGTTCCTGAGGTGCTCATCAGCGGGCATCATGAAAACATAGAGAAGTGGCGGCAGTCCGAAAGCATAAGGAAAACAAAACAGGTCAGACCTGATTTATATAAAAAATTTATTCTGAAAAAATTAACAGGAGAGTGAAAATATAATGGAAATAATGAAGGCTGTTGAACAGGAGATAAAGCCTCTTGAAAGAGAAGTTAACTTTGAAATTGGTGATACAGTAAAGGTTCATTACAGAATTGTTGAAGGGGACAAGGAAAGAGTCCAGATTTTCGAAGGTGTGGTAATTGCAGTTAACAATAAGGGAATCAGCAAAACATTTACTGTAAGAAAGATCTCCTTTGAAATCGGTGTTGAAAGAGTTTTCCCTCTTCTGTCACCACGTATTGCAAAGATCGAAGTTGTAAGAAAGGGAAGGGTAAGAAGAGCCAAACTTTACTACCTGAGAGAAAGAACAGGCAAGGCTGCAAAGGTAAGGGAACGCCGCGGCGGAAAAACTGTTCAGACAGAAGCTGCTGCAGAACAGGCATGAATTCTGATTTTTTGAATAATAAAGAAAAGGCGGGCAATAAGTCCGCCTTTTCTTTTTCTCCTGATTTTTCCATAGAACGGAAACTCCTTTCGGAAGGGAAGCGCATCATTGCCGGTTTTGATGAAGCAGGGAGAGGTGCTCTGGCAGGTCCCCTTTCTGTGGGCTGCGCTGTTTTTTCATCTGATTTTATTGAATCTCCTGATCCGGAGATATTTTCCCTTGTAAATGATTCCAAAAAGCTTTCTCCGAAAAGAAGAAAACTTGCTCTTGAATATATATATTCGAAAGCACTTTTTGCCGGAGTACGTTTTATTCCTCCGGCAGTGATTGATGACATAAATGTAAACAGGGCTACGGAGCTTGGGGTTAAAAAACTTGTCCTGGATTCCGGACTGGTCCCGGATATTCTTATTATGGACGGTAATTTTTCCTTTGATACGGGGATTCCATTTATGGCAGTAAAAAAGGGGGACTGTCTTTCTCTTTCAATTGCCTCTGCTTCCATAGCAGCCAAGGTTCTGAGGGATGAACTTATGGAAAGAATGGACAGATTCTATCCGGGATACGGTCTTGCAGGACACAGGGGATATGGAACAGCTTCACATATGGATGCCATTCACAGACTTGGGCCGTCAGCCATTCACCGTAAAAGTTATGAACCTGTAAAAAGCTATGGAAATAAATTTTAATTCAGCTGCCGCCAGCTTAAAGGTTCAGGAAAACAGCAGGGCAGGGGAGATTTTCAGAAATCTGTCTCCGGGAAGTTCTGTTACTGCCGGACTGAAGGAAAAGATCTCTTCCAGGGAAGCTGTCCTTCGTGCCGGAGGAAGGGAATTCAGGGCATTTTTTCAGAACGGAGTTCCTGCGGGCCGGTTCCTGTCTCTGGTGCTTGATGCCAGAAGAAACGGAGTCCTTTATTTTTCCATAAAAAAAGAAAAACCGGAAAATCTGATCATGAATATTATGAAAGGGATACCTCTGGTGAAAAATTTTTCTTCCGGCAGTGCTGCAGGCGGGATCCTTTATCTTAATTCACTGTCAGGTTCCTCTCCAAGCCTTTTTGAACTTAACAGAATCCTTTCCGGAGCTGAACTTACGGGGGGAAAGGGGCTTGCTTCAGTATTTTCCGGTCTTGCCCTGGAGAATATCAGCCCTTCATTCCTGCACAGACTTGCTGTTATCCTTGCGGAAAATGTGATGCCTCACGGTTTTTTTCATCTGATTCAGGAAAAGACAGGCGGAAGGCAGTATGACGGCAGAAAACGGCAGAGAGAAGAACAGGGAAAAAGGATTCAGTTTATTAAAGATGATTTCGATAATATAAAAGCAGAGGCAGACAGAAAGGCTTTGCTTTCCGGTATTCTTTCTGTTTTTTCTGCACTGAAGGAAAAGGTTCCCTGTTTTGAGCTTCCATTTCCTGACGGTGAAACTTTTGTACC
>JAZRYV010000345.1:0-1076 GCA_045600925.1 Spirochaetota bacterium | reverse complement strand
ATGATGCAGAAGACCTTAAAAGGGTTTAAGGGCAACCGCATGATGATGGGCAAGATGATGAAGCAGATGCAGAAGCAGGGGATGGGGTAAGGGGTTAACCAGGAAATCTCTTTTTTTGTTTGTGTAATCTTCCGGACTGTTTATCCTCAAAAAGGTACGTGTCCAGCATTTTGGCCCTGATTCTGCCTTATTTTTTAGAATAGAGGTTAGATTCCCAGTTTCTGGTTTGGACATGTGAAAAAAGGTACATGTCCAAATTTAAGCTTATATTCTGACTTATTTTTAAAAATAACCTATCTAATCCCTATTTATTCTATTTGGACATGTATAATAAAAAAGTGGATAAAATTATAGAGTATAGAATAGTAATAGAAGAGAATAGTTTTTGATTTGACATGTCCAAACTAAAAAAATCCCGAGGAGGGCTGTTTAAATCAAAAACAACCCAGATTTCCTGCTCAAATTTGGACACGTCACTACATGTCCAAATGTTCGGAGCCGGAGCTCCAGTCTCTCCTCTCTCAAATTATCCCCACCAGTCTGCAGCAGAAATATCTGACGGGTCCGCTCTTCTTTTCCCGGAATTTTGCTGCACGAAATGCGCCGTAAAGCTGTCTGACATCTTTTATTGTCAGATCTTTCTCCCTAATCACCGAGGCTGCACAGACATCAGCAACGGCTGGTTTGTACGAAATTGATACTCCCTTCTTTTCACACCAGATGATAAACAGCCGTTTCAGCTCTTCCTGTGTAGTCAGGAGTTCCGGCCTCGAGCCGTCCGTTTTCTCGAAGAGTTTTATGAACGGAGCAAACTTTCCGTCTCCGATTAGTTCAACCAGGGTATCCTCACAGATCTTCGGAAGGGGGGGCAGTCCGCTTCCGGGTTCCTCATCCTCATTTTTCAGGTAGCAGAGAAGGTTATCCACCATCAGTGAGAAGATGGCATCCCGCTCTTTGTGCAGGAGGGTGTTCATCTGCAGGTTCCTGCTCTTTTCGGTAAACTCATGCGGGAACGGGAGAGTGATGATTCTTCTGAGAAGTGCTCTGTCGAGGGATTTGTCGAAGTTCGGAAGCTC
>JAZRYV010000344.1:0-11946 GCA_045600925.1 Spirochaetota bacterium | reverse complement strand
GTCATATCCAAGAACAATACATCGGTCATAAAGGAACTCAGCAGCAATAAGGACAGACCTTTTCTGAACAGAAGCATACAGTCCAAGTATCCGCCTGCATCAACATTTAAGCTGATTACCGCACTTACTGCCCTTGAGACGGAAAATGCAACTGCAGAAACCTCTTTCCTTTGTCCCGGGAAATTCACACTCAAGGGATACAGGGACAAGGATTTTTACTGCTATGAAGGAAAGGTGCATGGCGTTCTTAATATGTACAGGGCCATTGCCCAGAGCTGCAGTGTTTATTTTTACAACTTGGGATACAAAATAGGTCCTACGAATATCCTTCGTTATGCAGAATACTTCGGTCTTAACGATAAAACAGGAATAGACCTGCCCGGAGAAATCCCCGGTTTTCTTCCTTCCAAAAAATGGAAGATGAAGACTTTCGGACAGCCCTGGTATGACGGAGATACAGTCAACATGTCCATTGGCCAGGGGTTCCTTGCTGTTACTCCCATGGGCATGGCAAATTTTGCAGCAGCTCTTGTAAACAACGGCATAGTCTACAGACCGCATATAGTAAAGGAAATGCGTAGTCCTGACAATACAGTTGTGGAAAAGAAATTTGAACCTGAGAAACTGAGGGAAATTCCTCTTTCTCCTTCAGCTCTCAATGTGGTAAAAACAGGAATGCGCATGGGGGTTATGTCCGGAACTTCTGCCAGACTCAGTTCTCTTAAGATACCTGTTGCAGGAAAGACAGGTACTGCACAGACCAGATCCAGACGATTTGAAAAATACACACAGCATGCCTGGTTCCTTGGCTTCGGTCCGTACAACGGAACTCCTGAAAAAACTTATGTGGTTCTTGTCTTCGTTGAATACGGTATCGGCGGTGCTGTAAAGGCTGTACCTGTTGCAGAAACAGTCTTCTCAAAACTTTATGATCTGGGATACTTTAAATGAGACTTAGAGATCTTAACAAAAAGTTTGATTTTCTGCTGTTCGGTGCCGTTGTCCTTATAGTCATTACAGGCTGTTTTATGATATACAGCGGAGGTTTCGATCCAATAGACAGGATCAACAGCGGTCTTTTTAAACGACAGATTCTCTGGCTGGTCGTGGGTTCAGTCATTATGACTGGTGCCAGTCTTTTAAATTATCAGCGTTTAGCAGAAAATGCCCATTATATTTACGGTTTTCTGCTGGTGATTCTGCTTCTTACCACTCTTTTCGGTTCAACCATCCGAAATTCAAGGGCCTGGATAAATTTATATTTCTTTTCCATTCAGCCTTCTGAGTTTATGAAACTCGGGACAGTCATAATGCTGGCAAAGATTCTGGAATTAAAGGAAAGGGATATTCATCATTTCAGGGAACTGCTTCTGCCGTCTGCAGTGGTTATGATTCCTGTTGTCGTTATTCTGCTGCAGCCTGATTTCGGGACAGCAATGATTTTTATTCCCATACTGTTTGCCATGCTTTTTACAGGAGGGGCAGATGTCAAACATCTGATTTCCATCATCCTTATTGCATCCATAGCTCTTTTTCTCCCTATGGCGCTGACCTACAGTGAATGGATAGGAGCGGGAAACAGCGGTTTCCTGATGGATCTGATGAGAAACACCAGAGCCATTCTCATCGGAGCAGGCATAATGCTGGGCATTGCAGTCCTGTCTTTTCTGATCTTTAAGATGAACGGCAAAAAATTTCTGCAGAAAATCTACATTCCATGCAGTGTTGTTTCTCTTGGACTTATTTTTTCACTGATTATACACAATTTTTTCAAGCTCTATCAGAAAAAGAGAATTCTTGTTTTTCTGAATCCTGAACTGGATCCTCAGGGGGCAGGATACAATATTATTCAGTCTAAAATAGCCATAGGTTCAGGAGGTCTCACCGGAAAAGGTTTTCTTGAAGGAAGTCAGTCCCAGCTGGGGTTTCTGCCGGAAAAGACATCTGACTTCGTTTTTTCAGTTGTGGCAGAGGAATGGGGCTTTCTGGGAGCACTTGTTCTCATTCTCCTTCTTGCCTTTGTTGTTTTCCGTGGAATACAGACAGCACTTCATACAAGGGATAAATTCGGAGCACTGCTGGCCATAGGCATAACATCCGTTTTTTTCTTCCATATTCTCATCAATATAGGAATGGTAATAGGAATTATGCCTGTTACAGGGCTGCCTCTGTGTTTTGTGTCCTACGGAGGCTCAAACCTGCTCATGTGCATGATCGGAGCAGGAATCCTCAGCAACATACGGTCCAGGAGATTCAGTGCCTATTCCGATGAGGGCTGATCTGTCTTTTGAAGATTTATGAAAATTCTGAATATTCTTCTGGATATAATCTCCCCCACCTGGTGTGCAGCCTGCGGTAAACCGGTCAGCATGGATGACAGGCACATCTGTCGTGAATGCCTTTCCGCCATGAAGTATGCTGACGGAGGATGCTCTGTCTGCGGAGAGGAACTGTCTGACGACGGAACCTGCAGTTTCTGTTCCACCAGGCAGGTTTATTTTGACAGAAGTGCAGCTGCTGTCAGGTATGAAGGAACAGCAAAGGCTCTGATTACAGGATACAAATTCGGGGCCAGAAAGCGCATGGCCCGTGTAGCTGCAGACATCTGTCTTGACCGGGCAGGGGATCTCATCAGACAGGCTGATGTTATCACAGCTGTTCCGTCATCCGGAAGAAAAAAATGGAAAAGGGGCTTTAACCAGTCGGAGGAAGTGGCCGTAATAATTGCTGCTGAAACAGGTATTCCATTCAGAAAACTGCTTAAGGAGACAGGTCAGGGCAGGAAGCAGAAAACTCTTGGCATGGAAGACCGTTTCTTTAATGTCCTTGGAAGATATGAGCTGAAAAAAGGAGCGGAAACAGCCGGCAAAAACGTTCTTCTGTTTGATGATGTTTTTACAACAGGGGCAACTATTAACGAATGTTCAAGAATTCTAAAAGAAGGCGGTGTTTCTTCAGTTTTTTCTCTTGTCTTTGCCAGGGTTTTTATAAAAAGGCTTGAAAAATAATATGCTGCAGTGTATGCTAACAGGAAATACAGAAAACACATTCCACAGGAAAGGGAAATGCTAAAAAGAGAATCAATCAACGATATTGAAATCATCACTCTGGAAGAAAGAATTGACCAGAAAGGGGCAGAAGAGCTGGAATCTGCTGTTCAGGAATGTCTGGACAGCGGAAACGACAATATCTGCATTGACATGATAAACGTCAAACATATATGCAGTTCTGCTCTTGGCGTTCTTGTTTCAAAGAAAAGAAAACTGAGAGACCTTAAAGACAAAAAAGACAGAGAAGGAGATATAAAACTGGTTATAGTCAGTGACAGTATTTTGAAACTTTTTCAGACTACAATGCTGGACAAGGTTTTTGAAATCTTCGATACAAGAAGGGAATGCCTCACTGCCTTTGATTAGGAATCTGCCATGGGAAAAACATTAAAGGAAATAACTTCACCTCTTACAGACAGACTTGCTCTGGTGGATGAAAGCATCGTAAAACAGCTTTCAACAGGAATACCGCTGGTGGACCAGAGTGCTCTTCACCTCTTTTCCAAAGGAGGAAAAAAAATACGTGCATCTCTGGTACTTCTTGCCTCAGGTCTCCGTCACGGAAAACCTCAGGGAATTATTGAACTTGCTGCAGCTGCAGAAATAGTTCATGCCGCAACTCTTGTTCACGATGATATTATTGATCAGGCCATGTTCAGGAGAGGAGTTCTGGCTGTATCTAAAAAGTTCGGTGAAAAAGCAGCAGTCCTGGCCGGAGATTACATGTATACCAAAGGACTTAATGCTGCAATTGAGTTCGGAACACCGGAGATATTTCCTGTTATGGTTTCCGGTACTTCTGATATGGTAAAAGGAGAACTGTATCAGCTGGAATACTCCAATATAAGAAATATTTCAGAGGAACATTACTATAACATTATAGAACTTAAAACAGCCCGTTTTATGGGAACCTGTACAAAAATAGGTGCGATCATGGGAGGTCTTTCTCCTGAGGAGTGCGAGGCTCTCAGACTTTTCGGGCTTAAGATCGGTATGGCTTTTCAGATTATTGATGATACTCTGGATATAGAAGAAGATGAGTCTGTTACAGGAAAGGACAGCGGAAACGATTTTATGGACGGAAAGATAACTCTTCCGTTTATATATTTTCTTAACAGCATCTCATCTGCCGAAAAAGAAGAGATCATTCGTATTATGGATAATCCTTCACTGGAAAAATGGGACGACATAAGGAAAAGAATCATCAGTTCAGGCGGAGTGGCTTACGCCCACAGGGCAGCAGAAAAAACAGTTGATGAAGCACGTGAGATTCTGAAGGTTTATCCTGAAACAGAAAGCCGCAGAATCCTTGATGATATTGCAGCCTTTATTGTGGACAGGGATTACTGATCCAGACATACCAGGAAAAGAGGAAGAACAAAATGGCCAAGAAAGTTATTCAGGTAAGCAAAAATCCGGTATATGAAATAGGAATGATTTCCACTCTCTTTGCAAAGGATACGGAATTCAGCGGAGAACTTTCCTTTGAAAAATCACTTCAGATCAACGGAAAGTTTGACGGTGAGATTGTCAGCGGAGGATATCTTGTTGTAGGGGAAGGAGCGGAAGTAAAGGCCAATATAAAGGCGAAGACTGTTATTTTAAAGGGAACTGTCTACGGCAATATTGAAGCGGAAAACAGACTGGAGATTCATGTAAACGGAAAGCTTTACGGCAATATACGTACAGCCCAGCTGAAGATAGCGGATGGTGTCGTTTTTGAAGGCAGATGCGAAATGATCCGTCCTGCAGAAAAAAAACAGTCCAGAAAAGCAGCAGAAGCTTAAACAGAAAAAAGGCCCGGAATTCTCCGGGCTTTTTTTCTGTTATGAGATAACAGTCTGTCAGACTGACAGACTGAAAAAGTTATTTCCATCCTGCCCTGAAAATACGGCAGTTTCCTGAAACAGTACAGGCCGGAGCAGATGCCGGAATTACAGCACTGGTTCCTGGTTTAAATGCAAATTCTTTTCCTTCAAAAGAAACAGTTCCTTCTCCTTCTGTACAGAAAAGGACAGAAGGAGTGCCATCTGCTGGCACAGATATATGTACTTCACCGGGTTTTATTTCCATAAGTGTGTAGTCAGCTCCTGTTTCGTATGATGCAGTCCCCTCTGAGACTGTTTCACTGCATGGCTTTAAAGAGGGGGAATCAAAGGAAGCTGTTTTCAGAAATTCCTGAATATCCCTGTGTTTGGAAGTCAGACCGCAGCGGACTGTATTGTCGGAACAGTTCATGAGCTCAATGGCTGTTCCTTCCAGATAGGAATGAACAGTTCCTGCCTTTATTGTCATGGTCATGCCAGGTTCCAGATGAACAATGTTCAGAAGCATTGGAGCCAGAACTGCCATATCATCAGAATAGTACTCCATGAGATCGAAACAGAGAGGATAGGCTTCATTCATTGTGCTGATTCTGGAGGATGCACTTGCTGTATATTCACGAAGAACAAGTTTTCTTTCAGAATGGTCCATGGTAAGAAGTTTTTCCACAAGAGTTCGGATATCCCTTTTTTTCAGAAGTTCTATCTGTGGCTTCAGGCTGATTGGAATTGTCATCTTGAAAAGACCGTAAATATCACCAGGCTTCCTGAATCCGCATAGAGCCGTAAAAGGTGTGAGTGCAAGAATGGTTTCAGTTTTCTCTTCGCTGTCAAAGTAATTTCTGTCCGGTGAGCCTGAATCTTTTCCGGCTTCGTTTTCTCCGGCAAAGCCCTGTTCTGCATCTGCTTTTGAAGGATGAACCTGAATGGACAGGGGCTCTGCCACTGCAATGGCTTTCATTAAAAAGGGCAGTGTTTCTTTGTCTTCTGCCAGCTTTGCACCAAGAAATTCTTTTCTGTTCTCCGCAATAAAGTCATGAAGGGAAATTTCCTTCCCGTCCGAAACAATAATCGATGAAGCCTTCGGGTGGGCTCCCATCCAGATTTCCGCCTGAGGTTCTCCGGAAGGATTTTCAGTTCCGAAAAGTTTTCCGAAGCTGTCCTTTGATCCCCAGGCATAGTTCTGAACTGTGTTCTTTAAATAATACAGGTATTCCATTTTTTCTCCCTGATATAATGTTGCTGAAGGATATTCTGTAAGGCAGCTGCATTCCGGCAAAATGTCAAGATTTTTTAAAATTTCAGTTTTTATTCAGCAGTGGTTTTTAGTTGACAGACAGTCTTGTTTAAGTTAAAGGCATTATGGAATATTATTCAGGCGTAAACCTGCTGTTTTTATGCCTGAAAAAATAAGGAGCAGAAAATGAGATCAAAACCATCTTCTGATGCTGCTGCAGAAAAGACAGCTGTAAAAAAGACAGTAAGAAAGACAGTAAGAAAGACAGTTAAAACTGCAGCTGCTGCAAAAGAATCAGCAGGAAAGACAAAAGCAGGTAAAAAAACTCTGGTTATAAAAGAAAATACAATGCCTGGAATTTTTCAGGCAAAAGTGAAAAAATACGGAGACAGGGACTGTGTAAGATACAGAAAGGACGGTAAATATGTTCCCTGGAGCTGGAATGAAATGAACAGCATGGTCAGGGATCTGAGCTGTTTTCTTGCAGGCAGAGGCATTTCCAAAAAGGACAGGGTTGCACTGTTTTCCGGAAACAGATACGAGTGGTGGGTATGTGACCTTGGAATTCTTTCCGCAGGAGCTGCAGATGTGCCTGTTTATGCTACAGACTCCCCGGAGGAAGCAGAATATATTCTGAAAAATTCAGGTGCAAAAATCTGTTTCGTAAGCACAGAGGATCATCTGAACCGTGTTCTTAAGGTAAAGAGAAAACTTCCGGAACTTAAACTTATTGTAGTTTTCGATGAGGTGTCGTCAAAAAAGAGGGGTGTCATCAGTTTTAAGGAAGCTCTTGCAGAAGGTCATGACAGTGGAAAACCAGGGGATTTTGAAAAACGTCTTGCAGATGTTAAACCTTCGGATGTTGCCACAATCATATATACATCCGGTACAACCGGAGCTCCGAAAGGAGTAATGCTCACTCATGATAATTTTGTAAAGAACATGCTGCAGAGTGTTGACTGTTTTACTCCGCAGGTAACAGAAAATGATATTTTCTTTTCTATTCTTCCTCTGTCCCATGCTCTGGAAAGAACCACAGGCTACTACTGTGCTGTTTATGTTGGAGGAACGGTTGCCTTCGTTGAGGATGTGTCAAAGACTCTCATGAGGGATCTGGCTGCAGTCCGTCCTACAGTTATGGTTTCTGTGCCGCGTATTTTTGAAAAGATTCATGCTGCTGTTCTTTCAAAGCTTAATGATGCCTCTTCGTTTAAAAAGTTTATTTTCAGTGCTGCAATGAAGGTGGCTAACAGAAATGTTCAGTATACATGCACAGGGAAGAAGAGGACAGGATTTTTTGCTCTGCAGTACAGTCTGTTTGACAGTCTTGTCTTTGCAAAGCTCAGATCTGCTGTAGGTTTTGACAGAATCAACTTTGTTGTATCCGGAGGCGGTCCTCTTTCTGTTTCGGATGCTGAATTTTTCATGGGAATGGGAATCTGCATCTGCGAAGGCTACGGAATGACGGAAACATCTCCTGTAACAAATGCCAACAGACCTGGTCTTATGAAACCTGGAACTGTAGGTCCGGCCCTGAAGGACACAGAGGTTAAGATTTCTGATGACGGAGAAATTCTGATCCGGGGACCTCAGGTAATGAAGGGATACTACAGGGACAGGGCTGCTACAAAGGAAGCCATGACTGCCGACGGTTTTATTAAAACCGGAGACAAGGGAGTTATAGATGAGGACGGCTATCTTGCCATAACAGGAAGGATCAAGGACGTTATTATTACTGCCGGCGGCAAGAACATCTCCCCACAGAATATTGAGGGCAAGCTGAAGGAATCCCTGTTTATTGAACAGGCAGCTCTTATTGGTGACAGAAGAAAATATCTGTCTGCCCTTATTGTTCCGGAATTTGATGAACTGAAAAAGTGGGCTGCCAGAAACGGCATAGTTTACAGTGCTCTTTCAGATCTTGTAAAGAAGGAAGAGGTCATCAGACTTTATACTGATGAACTGGCAAAATACATGGCCAGTTTTGCACGTGTCGAACAGATAAGAAGGTTCAGACTGATGGATCATGGCTGGAGTCAGGAAACAGGAGAACTTACTCCTTCACTGAAGGTAAAGCGCCATGTAATAGAAGAAAAATATGCAGCAGAAATCAATGATATGTACGCAGATGCCTGATTCTGTTTTCAGGGACTGTTTAAATAACAGGAGAAAGAAATGACAGTAAATTCATCTACTGGTTCTTCAAAAAAGAGATCTGCAGAACCAAAAGCTGTGAAAAAAACAAAATCCGTAAAAAATGCAGGAAAAACTGCAAAAATTTTTAAAGAAGACACATTGCCTTCTGTTTTTCAGGCAAGGGTAAAAAAATACGGAGACCGTGACTGTGTAAGATACAGAAAGGACGGGGAATATGTTCCATGGAGCTGGAACGACATGGACAGAATGGTGCGCAGAACAGGATATTTTCTGATGGGAAGAGGCATCGGGAAAAAAGATCATGTTGCGATTTTTTCAGCCAACAGGTACGAATGGTGGGTATCCGATATGGGAGCACTTTCTGCCGGTGCTGCAACTGTCCCGGTATATGCAACAGATTCTCCTGAAGAGGCTCAGTATATTCTGAAGGATTCAGGTGCAAAAATCTGTTTTGTAAGCACAGAGGATCATCTTAACCGTGTTCTTAAGGTAAAGAAAAATCTTCCGGAACTTAAGCTTATTGTTACATTTGATGAAGTCAAGACAAGGAAGAGAGGCGTTATAAGCTTCAGGGAAGCTCTTGAAGAAGGGGCTGCATGTGCAGACCAGGAGAAGCTTGACAGGCGTATACATTCCATAAAGCCGAAGGATCTGGCAACAGTAATTTACACATCCGGAACAACAGGTGCTCCTAAAGGGGTAATGCTGTCCCATGACAATTTTATCCAGGACGGTATTCTTTCTCTGGAAAGGTTCCATCCTCATGTAACTGACAGTGACAGATTTTTTTCTATTCTTCCCCTGTCCCATGCTCTGGAAAGAAACACAGGCTACTATATTCCAATATATGTGGGGGCAACTGTTTACTTCTGTGAGGATGTATCAAAGACTCTTATGAGGGACCTGACGGAAGTCCGTCCTACGATTATGGTTTCTGTTCCGCGTATTTTTGAAAAGATCCATGCAGCTGTTCTTTCAAAGCTGTCTGATGCCCCTGCATCAAAAAAGATGATCTTCGGCTGGGCCATGAAAATCGCAAAGAAAAATGTGGAATATACAGTGAAGCGGAAACCCAGAAAAGGTCTCTTTGCAAAGGAATACGATCTGGCTGACAAGCTGATATTTTCAAAACTGAGAAAGGCTGTCGGATTTGACAACATAAACTTTGTTGTATCCGGAGGCGGTCCTCTTTCCGTTTCTGATGCAGAATTCTTTATGGGCATGGGGCTTACATTCTGCGAAGGATACGGGATGACAGAGACATCTCCTGTAACAAATGCCAACAAACCTGGTTTCCTTAAACCTGGAACAGTGGGGCCTGCTCTTAAAAACACAGATGTAAAAATTTCCGATGAAGGTGAAATTCTCATCAGAGGCCCTCAGGTTATGATGGGATACTACAAAAACAAAAAAGCCACAAAGGAAGTGATGACTGAGGACGGATTTATCCGGACAGGCGACAAGGGAATGATTGACGAAGATGGCAATCTTGTTATTACCGGAAGAATCAAAGATATTATCATTACTTCCGGGGGCAAGAACATCTCTCCTCAGAATATTGAAGGTAAACTTCAGGAATCACTTTATATTGAACAGTCTGCAGTAATAGGAGAGCGGAGAAAATTTCTGTCAGCCCTTGTTGTTCCTGAATTTGCTGAACTGGAAAAATGGGCGAAGAAAAACGGAATAAAGGCCGGCAGCAGAGCAGAACTTGTAAAGAATCCTCAGGTCACTGCTCTGTATCAGAAGGAGTTTGACAAATATATGGCAGGCTTTGCCCGTGTTGAACAGATAAAGAAATTCACTCTTTTATCACAGGGCTGGAGTCAGGAGACAGGAGAACTTACTCCTTCCCTTAAGATAAAGCGTCATGTTATTGATGAAAAGTTTGCAGCAGAAATTGAGGCCATGTATAAGGACTGATTTCTGTACTGAATACTGAATTTATGAATAAAAAAGGACAGCATCTGCTGTCCTTTTTATCTGCGGAGCATGGCAGGTTCATAGTGAAACTGCCGTGAATTTCCAGAAAAGCTCTATACTGTGAGCCTCTCCAGGGCCTGTTTTATGGCTTCAACTTTTTCATCAAGTGTTTTTATAACAGAATCTGCTGTGGCTTTGTCTGCTCTGCTGTGAACGCTGATGTAGAATTTGATTTTTGGCTCTGTTCCGGAAGGCCTTACGGTTGCCAGAGTGCCGTCAGCCAGCAGAAACTGAAGTACATCGGAAGATGGAAGACCTTTCATGGGAAGAACCTTTCCTTTAACTGTCTTTGTTCCTGTTTTGAAATCCCTTATTTCTGCTGTTTCTGAACCGTTTATGGCTGCAGGAGGATTTTCTCTGAACCGTTTCATGATTGCAGCAATTTTTTCCTGACCGTCAATCCCTTTCATAGTAAGGGACAGAAGACCTTCCCTGTAGAATCCGAACTTAAGATAAATTTCCTGCAGAAAATCATACATTGTCCGTCCCTGAGACCTGATCCATGCCGCCATCACTGCAAAGAAGCAGCAGGAACTTATGGCATCCTTGTCACGGACAAAGGAAACAGGCAGGTATCCGTAGGATTCCTCGCCTCCGAAGATAAAGACATGGCTGCCTGTTTCCTCGTATAATTTCATTTTGTCTGCAATCCATTTAAAGCCTGTAAGCACATTGTCCATATGGCAGCCGAAACTTTCTGCAACAGCCTGCTGAAGATCGCTGGTAACAATGGTCTTTACAACTGCTCCTTCTGCAGGAAGAGAACCGTCAGCCTTCATTCGTGAAAGGATGAAGTATTCCAGCATTACACCGGCCTGATTTCCGTTTATAAGCATGAATTTTCCGTCAGGACCTGGAAATCCCACACCCATTCTGTCTGAATCCGGATCTGTTGCAAGTACAAGATCTGCTCCGGATGCTTCCGCCAGTGCAATGGATCTTTCCATGGCTGAGGGTTCTTCCGGGTTGGGGGATTTTACTGTTGGAAATTTTCCGTCAGGGACTGACTGAGCCGGTTCCTGAATAACGTTGTCAAAACCTGCACTTTTCATGGCTTCAGGAACAATTCTGTATCCGCTTCCGTGAAGAGGTGAATATATTATTTTTAGATCCTTTCCTGATGATACTGCAGGCAGAACCTTCAGAAGACGTGAAAGATATCTGTCTGTCATTTCATGACGTATGATGTTTATGACTCCTGATGATATTCCTTCCTCAAAAGGAATCTTTCTGATCTGATCTATTCCGGTTATTTTTTCAACCATTGCTATAATGTTTTTATCATGTGGAGGAACGATCTGTCCTCCGTCGCTCCAGTATACCTTGTAGCCGTTGTATTCCGGAGGATTGTGGCTTGCTGTGATTACTATGCCTGCACAGGATCCTGTTTCACGGACAGCAAAGGAACACATGGGAGTAGGTGTTATGTCTTCAAAAAAATATACCTTTATTCCGTTGCCTGCCAGAACCATGGCTGCCTCTCTGGCAAATTCTGAAGACATGTTTCTGGAATCTCTTGCGATAACAACTCCTGCTTCAGGAGAGCCTTTCTGTATAATATATTCAGAAAGTCCCTGGCTTGCCATGCCAACGGTGTATATGTTCATCCGGTTGGTCCCGGCACCTGTTATTCCACGGAGACCTCCGGTTCCGAATTCCAGCTTCCTGTAGAATCTGTCTGTGAGCTCGTTTTCTT
>JAZRYV010000343.1:0-8314 GCA_045600925.1 Spirochaetota bacterium | reverse complement strand
CAGAAGATCTATTTCTTTTGAATTTATCATAAGACATTTATATTTTCTGTTATTTTTCTGTATAATAAAAATTTAATTAAAATAAAAATTTTTATTCCATTTTAATTCAGCTCCGGACACCTGGACATATGAAAACTTTAACATTTCAGGAAACTCTGAATCTGGACAGCAGAATCTATGCAGATGTCCGAGCCCCCATGGAATATGAAGCAGACCACATACCGGGAGCTGTAAATCTGCCTCTGTTTGATGATGACCAGCGTGCAGAAATAGGCACTCTGTATAAAAATGCAGGGAAAGAAGCAGCAGTCCTCAGAGGGACAGAACTCATAGGCCCAGGACTTGGTCGGTTTACAGAAGAATTCAGCAGGTACAGGGACAGAAACATCATCATATACTGTGCACGGGGAGGAATGAGATCCGGTTCAGTTTCATCTCTTCTTTCTGAACTTGGTTTTCCAGTAGTCAGACTTGATGAAGGATACAAAGGATACAGGCGCTTCATAAACAGATACTTTGAGAACCTCAGGCCCCTGCCGGAACTTTTTGTGCTTCAGGGTCTGACAGGTTCCGGAAAAACAGAAATCATCCGCAGCATGGATCCGCTGTTCACCCTGGATCCGGAGTTCCTTGCGGGCCACAGGAGCTCCGTCTTCGGCGGCCTTGGCCTTAAGCCACGGACGCAGAAGGCCTTTGAAAGCGGACTGTTCGGCCGCCTGGAGCTCCTGTCCGGGAGCCCGTTCATTGTCACAGAAGGAGAAGCAAGGAAAATAGGAAATCTGCATATTCCTGTAAACCTTTTCCGCCTCATGGAACAGAGCACCACATTCCGCATAGAAACAGATATTGAACGCAGAACGGATATTATCCTGAAGGAGTACTCATCAGCCTGCACTGATGATGTGCTTACAGTTATCAAAGGCCTTGAGGTACATGCAGGAAAAAATCTGTCAGCAGAACTTCTCCGACTTTATGAAAACGGCGAACTGCGGCTTTTTGTACGTATGCTGCTGGAAAAATACTATGACCCAAGATACATCCACGCCATAAAAGGGAAAAAGTTTGCCGCTGTCATACAGAACAGGAACTCAGCACAGGCCGCAGAGGAAATCACGGAAATAATCAGAGAAATTCTGAAAAATAAAAAATATTCCTTCATGTGATAGTTTATTGACATTTTTAAACAGAACTTAAAAAGTTTACAGACTCAAAAAAAAATACAGGAGACAGGAGAGTTTTACTATGAAAAAACTGCTCATTCTTTTAACCGGACTCTGCCTTTTCCTTGCAGGATGTGCAGGCGGAACGCAGTATAAAAATGCATCTGAAGATGAAGGATCCATGGAATGGGGCCCGAAGGAAATAAAAACAACAGTAAACAAAATGGTCGGGGATCTTTATGATTACCTGAAAAATGACTGGAAACAGCCTGCCGTTCTTCAGGTAAAAAAAATCAGAAACAGGACCTCCGAACATATAGATACTTCCATGCTGGCCAATGAAATGGTTACAAACCTTATTCAGAAAAGGATTCAGTTCGTTGATGACACACTTACCGAAGATGCTATTGCTGAAATGGAAAAAGGAATGTCAGGAATTATTGATCCGGAAAGTGCTGTTCCGATGGGAGAGCTTAAATCTCCCAACTTCTACCTCTTCGGAGAAATCACCGACAATGTACGGACAGTGGACAAACATCGCCTCCAGTACCTTGTTGTAACCATGAAAATGACAAATCTCCGTACAGGAATGCTCATGTGGCAGCAGCAGCAGGAATTCCTGAAATCAACAAAAACAGATGGAATCACTTTCTGAAACAGGCATCTGCCTCTCCTGAAATAATTACATCCGTTTCTCAATCACCGAGGTTCTCATGAAACACCTTACAGCAAGAAGCAGACGAATACTTTCCCTGATGCTTATACCAGCTGCTGTCATATATGTATCCTGTTCATCCCTTGACTACAATGAGACAATGCAAAAGCCTGAAATGATGTTTTACGAAGGGAACTACAAAGAGGCAGCAAGGACTCTTCTGCCTGCTGTAAATTCAGGAGGCAAAAACAGGCTTCTGTTCATGATGGAATGCGGATACATGCTTCATGCAGGACAGGAATATGAAACAAGCAACTCTGTTCTCCTGCCTGCAGGAAAGGAAGCCATTATAAATACTGTCAGTGTGTCAGAACAAACCTCATCTCTGCTTACAAACAATACTGCCCTTACATACAAGGGAGAGGATTTTGAAAAGGTCCTGATCCACATGTACCTTGGCATAAACTATCTCATGCTGGGAGACAGCGAAAATGCAGGTGTCGAGTTCAAACGGGTAAACGAAGAACTTGAAAAAGCAAAAGATGAAAACGGAACAGCCCTGTACAAACAGAATCTTATGGCAAAATATCTGACTGCTGCAGCCTTCGAAGCCATCGGTGAGGAACACAATGATATGGATGATATTGAGTATGCCTATACCGAACTTAAACAGATAAACCAGCTCCGTCCCGGACTGGATTCTGTGCAGACTGACCTTCAGCGGCTTTCAAAGAGGCTTGGGTATGATGATGACTACAGACAGTGGATTAATGCCTTCGGCAGAAAAGATGCAGGAACGGAAAATTCCGGTGAGCTGGTTCTTATTTTTCAAAGCGGTCTGAGTGCAGTCAAAAAATCCAGAGGAAAGCTTCTGGCCGATGTAAACATGAACACTGCAGTCAATGCATCCATTACCACTGTCCGTCTGACAAACGGGCTCACTGCAGCAGGCATTATTGCTTCTTTAGGACTGGCAGAAAACCCCATCCCTTATTTTGAAAAAAGAGCAGATAATGTTTCCCATGTGCAGATTGCTGTAAAAGGGAAAACTGCTCAGACAGTAATGATGGAGGATATATCAGCAACAGCTGTTCAGAATTTCAATGATGACTACAGCCGTCTCTGCGGCAAAGTGGCTGCAGCCATTGTCACAAAAGCAGCGGCATCCATAGCTGCAGGTCTGGCAGCAAAGGCTCTGGCACAAAGTCTGGCAAAAAACAGCAAAAATGCCAACGGCATAGGGAGTCTGATTGGAACACTTGTGGGATCAGGAACAAGTGTTGCTCTCTTTGCAAACATGAAACCGGACCTTCGGTGCTGGCATACTCTTCCAGCAAAACTTCATCTGGGACGCATTTTCCTTCCGGAGGGACAGTATACTGCAAAACTGCGGTTCATCGGACAGAACGGAAACATCAGCACAAAGAATGTTGATATAGCCATCAAAAAAGGGAAAAAGACATTTATAACAGAAAGAACCATGGACAACTATATATCCTATACTCCTTCTGCACCACAGGAACAGGCAGAATAATGGAACAGAATCATATCTCAGGCATTCCAGGCGGAAATGAATATTTTCAGTTTGCCCCCTTCCCTATTCTCCGGTTCGGAAAAGCCGGGGAACTGCTGTGGTGCAGCCAGGCCACTGAAGGTGTAAGCGGCTTTTCCTCAGAACAGCTTCTTGAGGCAGGAGACTCTGTACTGCGTCTTCTTTTCCTTTACGATTCAGACCGAATCAAAAATGCAGTAACGGAAATCTTCACGGGCACAAGATCATTTTACCGTAAAGGAGAAGTAAAGTTTTCCGTAAACGGAGGAGAAACCAGAACAGTCAACCTGACCATGTACCCGCTGTTTTCCGGAAAGGCCCCCTTTGCAGCAGAAATGCTCATTGAGGATATAACCGAACTTAAACAGCTTCGCAGCAGGGTAAACGAAATAAACAGGGATCAGCTTCTGCAGGATATCACCAGGGGATTTCTTCACTCCCAGAGCAGCAGTATAAATGCCATAATGAGCCGGACACAGCTGCTGCTGCAGCTCACAGATGATCCGGAAATACGCAGCGGCATAGATCAGATCGAAAAAGCAGCCCTGAGCATGGGCACACAGGTCCGCAGAATCCGCAATTCCATAGGCAACAAGGGATACTTCTACAGGGAAAGAACAGAAAGCCTTTCCGGCATCATCGAAGACTCGGTTGAATTTTCCAAGATGCACTTCAAGGTTGAAGCAAGAGAAAAACACAGAACCATCAGCATGGAAAACAGCTGTCATATGACAGATGAAATACGCACCGATACAGGGCTCCTGAGGGAAATTATTGTTTCAGTTATACTGAGGGTATCTGCCTTCATTGAAAAAAAAGGCATTATAAATCTGTCCGCTGCGGGAACTCCTGATCTGATCATGACTGTAAGTGCAGCAAAAGATGATGACAGGGCTCCGATACGTCTTTCAAAGCTGGTTAATGTTTTCTCAGGGCTGGACATCAGACAGTCTGCAGACAGTCTTGGACTTAAGGTCTATGAGGAAGAATCCCCTGCCATATATGCAGTCCGGGTAGTATTTCCTGCAAGGCTCCTGATACAGACTGTGCAGGAACAGACAGAATCGGTCATAAAACCTGAAAACATGAACATAATGATTGTTGAACCTGAAAATGCTCTCCGTTCAATCATTGCCGGAACCTTTGAAACACTTGGAAACAGAATCAGCCTTCAGCCAGGAGGCACAGAGGCTCTTGCTTCCTTCCGGAAAGAACCGGCAGACATGCTCATTGCTGACTACGATATAACCGGCCTGTCAGGTCTGGAACTGGCAGCCAGAGTCAAGGAAATCAGGGAAGATGTGATTACCGTAGTACTTTCCGGCTGGGCCTTTGAAGACATGACAGCCTACAAAAATGTGGCAGATCTTGTAATGACAAAACCTTTTCAGCTTCAGACACTTATAAAAAAACTGTCCCTGATTCTTTCTGATCCCGTCCGCAGGCAGGAAGAAAAGACATCCACTGCTGTACAGCAGTAGCAGATAAAATCTTCCTGTGAGTTAAATAATGACAATAACCGACAGACTTTTTGAACTCAGGGATGAAACCTACGGAGATTTTCAAAGCCGGCTGACTCCGGGAATTCCCAGAGAACATTTTATCGGTGTCAGAGTACCGCTGGCAAGAAAACTTGCAAAAGAGCTGTACAGGGAAGCCGAAACAGTCAGTTTTCTTAAAATTCTGCCCCATAAATACTACGATGAAAATATGCTTCACGGACTCATTATTTCAGAAATAAAGGATTATAATGAGTGCATCAGTGCGGTGGATGCATTTCTTCCATATGTGGACAACTGGGCTGTATGTGACATTATGTCACCGAAAATTTTCAAAAAGCACAGACAGGAACTGCTGATAAAAACGGAAGAATGGATGAAATCAGGAGAAACATATACTGTCCGTTTCGGAATGGAAATGCTGATGACACATTTTCTGGATGAAGATTTCAGACCGGATTATCTTAAAATTCCTGCAGAAATCAGAAGCAGCGAGTATTATGTGAAAATGATGCAGGCCTGGTTTTTTGCCACTGCACTTGCAAAGCAGTGGGATGATGCAGTGATCTGTCTGGAAAGGAATCTGCTTGATGAATGGACACACAATAAAACCATACAGAAGGCTGCTGAAAGCTTCAGAATCACTGCAGAACAGAAGGCATACCTTAAGACACTGAAAAAAACAGGCAGCAGTTCCGGAGACATCAGGAACCAGAGCACTGCAAGGGGTATAAAAAACAGCTGATCCGAAATTCAGACCGGCTGAAAACCGACGAATGCCTGAAATTATTCCATCAGCGGACAGCCCTCAAAGGCATCCGGGGCAACAGTACATCTGCCGGGATGTTTTTCCCAGTAAGAGTCTTTAATATCTGTCCAGTCTACAGATACATATTCTAATTTTGTACAGTTTTTAAAGGCTTTTGAACCTATATTTCTGACAGTTTTCGGAAGATAGATCTTTTTCAGGCAGGTGCAGTCTTTAAAGGCCTCTTCCGGAACAGAGGATATGTCTTCATCCTCCCGATAAATACGGAAATAATCGGCATTGAAATCCATTCTGAATGATTTTTCCGAATATTCAGACCTCCTTAAAACTTCTCCTGCTTTTTCAAAACAGTCGTCCCCTAAAAGGTCTTCATCAGAAAGGATTTTAAAAGATACATAAACATTTTTTACTGATTCATCATCCGGTATTATTCCTTCTTCAAATTCCCGGAATGTTATCCAGAACGAGTAATTAAAACTGTCAGCATCAATCTTTGTTCCTGTAAGGGCACCGGGACCTAAATAACGGACATATCCATTAAGATATGTCAGACTTCTGCAGTTTTCAAAGGCTCCGGCTCCTATATGGGTAATCTGATCTGGCAAGGTCAAAGAAAGCAGATTAGAACAGTCTTTAAATGCCCCTGCCGGAACCTCATATATATCATCCGACTTAAAACTGCAGTCTCTCATATCAATAATAAAATCATACTGCCTGAGATTTGATTTAACAGCTGCACTGATTCTGGCAAAACAGTCTGAATCAAGATAATCTTCTTCTGCCGGGGTTACAAGATCAATAATAAAAAAACACCTGCCTGATTCTGTATCATATGCATCAGGGTCTGCACTGAATGCGTTTTCTTCCAGCTCTGACAGTGTCCAATGGTAAAAATCCGGAGCCGGACTAGGTGGACAGGAAAAGTTCATGGATAAAAACACAAACATAATAACTGCCGGTATTTTTAATGTTCTTTTCAGAATTCTTTTATTTTTCATTCTCTTATCCTCTTATAAATGTTACCAGGAATCACCACCCTGAGTCAGAACTCACTATATCCTGGGAAGCTCCGTTAAATGCATTTTCTCTGCAAATGCTGCTAATTTATCTGCCCTTACAGCCCATATATCTTCTCTTATCTTTACAAACATCCAGTCTGTGGGTACAGCACATTTTCCTCCTGTTCTGCACCACCCTGTGGCTTCATCACTGCCAGTCAGTGTATAATCTGCATCAGGGAAATAATCATTAATCATTTCTGCATCTTTTAAAATATATCCCCTGTCATCTGTAAAACCTTCTACTCCTATATAATTAACTATAAGCATTCCTCTTCTGAATACATAAATATGATCATTCACAAAAACAGCATTATAATAATCAGGGATCCTTTCCCCGTTAATCAGAAGATACCAGTTTATTATTTCAGATTTATTCTGAAAACCTGATTCTGTCTCAACTTCCGCTGTTATTTTTTTCCCATCATCAGGATCTTCACCGTTAGGTCCATTTACACGCACCCGGACAACAGAAACACCGGACCCCAGTCCTGACCAGGGATCAATACGCCAGAATTTCTTTGCACCGCATCCATATTCGTTTACTTTAGACCATGTTGTATCAGTATAAACATAACATTCGTCAAATAAAACCGTATCTATGTTGAAAACCTTTCTCTCTTTAATTTTATAGCCTATAACAGGCATGGAATGCCCGTCCATGGGTCCTCCCTTATAATATCCATAAAAAGAAATAACAGGAGGCTGATTTATTCTTACTTCATGGGATACATCATTGAACATCTGCCTGCTGTTAATCATATTTGACGGGACAAAAGGCAGAGTGACTGCAGTTATTGCACTGTTTAAACCATCGAAAACAACAGGATCAACGGAGGGAAACCATTGTGATGCAGCTAAAGCACCGGACAGAATGCCGGAAGATGCATACGAAAGCCACCATAAAAACTTTGCACTTCCTTTAAATCCTGTAGCTGACAAAGTGTGCTCTATTCTGTCATCAAGCTTATTGTTCACACTTCCGCCATACCCTAAAGAATCCTTTATCCAGTTTACATAATAATATTTTTCTTTAATTTTATACCCTAAAGGGTCACCCGGTTCTGTATTTGTTTCCCCGTATCCAGGAGTATAATGCGCCACTTCCCTACCGGAATCATCATAGGATTTCATATTCAGTTTTTCTGTCTTATAGTTAATTTTGTCATGATAATAAAGAATCATTGCTGCAGAAATATATCCGCAGGAACCGGCCAGTTTTTTATAGTTACTGTCCCCCTGTTTTTCTGCAATATACCCGTAATTATTCATATGGATTTTCTTTGTCCACTCGTCATCATACGTTCCATCTTTTACACCATTGATAAATCCTCTGCGCCATGCAGTATGGTATATAAAAGGCAGCAAATCATTCTCTATGAACTGAGTAATGTTGTTCCATACATCAGAGCCCACATTTGCAAAAAAATGTCCGATGCCTGAATCTGAAACTTCGTTGCTGAAAAAATTACTTATTCCCTTTCCAGTATCCATTACCGGCTGAGTGACTTTCTTTGTGACCTTCTTTACTGCTCTTTTTAATTTCTTTCCGAACTTCTTACTCTGCTCTTCTTCCCATACTACCAGTTCGGCTTCAACTTCCTCTGTTTCCAGATACTGT
>JAZRYV010000342.1:0-11206 GCA_045600925.1 Spirochaetota bacterium | reverse complement strand
CAGGTAAGCTTCCAGTTCTTCCGGCTTTATACTGAAATTAAAATCGTTCTTATTTTCAGAAACTGCGGGATCCTGATGATGTCCCGGAGCATCCGGTTTCTGTTCAGCGGTGTCCATTTTCAGTATTTCTTCCACCGCTTTTTCTGCATTAAAATCTGGTCTGGCCATTATGGAAACCTGTATTAAAAATTTTATGTAGCTAGTATTAAAGATAAGTATGCTTATTCAAGTAAAAGTATAATTTTTTTATTAAAAAATAAGAAAAATGCTTGCATAATACTAAACAAAAAATTAGTATATATTTGTTAGTCAGATAAACCTTTAGAAAGAAGAGGAGCCATGATAACTAATGAAAGCTTTAACTGTGCCGGAACCGGGAAGGACTGTGCTGTTTATGCGAATACCTTCTCTGAACAAGGAAGTTTATGTAATGAGAAATGGAACCCGTTATGTAAGAATAGTAAAGAACAAAGGAGGAATATTGAACGGCTCCTTTCATTCTTTAAAGGAGAACTGATCAGCGGAACAGGTTTTTGTGACCTTAAGTCTGTCAGCATACATCACTGAAGATTACTGTAAGAAAAAAATATGTTTTCCATGCTTCGTCAGGAAATGCATATTATTTTATAAAATTAAAAGAAAACAAAAGGCAGCGGACCCGCCATAAATCCTTCCAACGCCCATTTGTCGCTGCTGTATAAAAATAAAACCTGCTTATAAAGCAGGTTTTATTTTTATATGCCGAAGGAGGGATTTGAACCCTCACAGAGTTGCCCCCGGCGGATTTTGAGTCCGCTGCGTCTACCAGTTCCACCACTCCGGCAGGAGATTCTTTACAGAAAGAAAGGTTTATTCAGGCTGAGGAATTTCTTCAACTTCCAGATACTTGCCTTTTGCTCTGGCAACTATTTTCCCCATTTCATTTTCAATCTCAGCTCTGTTTTCGATGATTTTTTTGCTTTTTTTTACAAACCAGCCGCGGATATAAAGCTTTTCTCCGATAAAGGCAGGCTGCAGATAACGAATGGTAAGTTCAGTTGTGATTGCCATGAGATCAAGATACTTGTTGACAGTAATCATTGTTTCATCAAGAAGGCCTGCAATAATTCCTCCATGGATAATATTAGGAGGTCCTTCCTGAAATTCTCCGGCTGCATATTCGCCATAGGTTGTTTTTGTGTCATCATCGAACTGGAGATTAAGACGAAGTCCGTGTGGATTGTCCTGTCCGCATCCGAAACATATTTTATCTTCAAATTCTATCATAATACAATTTCCTGTTTTTGAAAAAATTTTGTCAAGCAAAATTTATACTTGCAGTCTCTGACAGACTTTGGACTAACTGAGCTTTTTCAGCCACTGAAGGGAGGATGCCTTTAAAAAAGAAGTATTGATCTCGCGAAGAAGAAATCCTGCAGCTTCCAGATCCTGGCCTGCTGCAAGGCCGGAAAGTTCTGATATCGTATATCTGTTTTCATAGTAGATCTGTTCCAGAGATTTTTTGTCCCAGGATGAGAACCGGACTGCACCTGTGACATCAGACAGAGACATGACAAAAGGAATAAGTTCTTTCTGGAACATGAGATCCAGAAGCAGCCTGTAGACTTCCTCCGGGGAATATATGCAGCTGGTGTATCTGTTAAGACCGGAAAGAGCTTCCTGAGCCAGAATTCCCTGAGACATATCTTTGTAAACTATGAGAGGTGTTGTGCTGAACTGGGATGCTGAATAGCATTTTTTCAGGAAATTCAGCAGATCAAAACCGTCAGATGAAAGATTCAGAAGAAAGAAACGGAATGTATCATTCTCCAGACTGTCAAAAAAATGTTTTATGGAATCTGTAAAGACAGGTTCATAGCCGAAAAGAGACAAAACTGTTCCGAAAAATCGTTTCTGATTTTTCCGGTCATCATAGATTAGAATTTTCCCTGCGGAAGGTTTTCCTGCTGCAAGGAAGGCCTCAATGTATTCTGCAATTCTGTAGGGAGATGCGGTCTCCAGCAGACATGCAATGCCGTTTCTAAGCAGAAATTCTTTCTGGACTTCTGTCAGTTCTCCGGAAATGCATATGCATGCACAGGCAGGATTTTTTGCTATGCACTTTTCCACCTGTTCCAGAGAAGTATCGGAAATATGAAAAAGAAGAATATCTTCTTCCGGCAGACCGTGGAGTGATTCGGAAACGGAAAAGGCATGGGGAACCGGAATGCAGTCCAGATTCACAAGAAGTTCCTGAAGCAGTTCGTTGTTCCCTGTAAATAAATGAATATTTTTCATAGCATGAAAAGGATTTCATAAAAAATTTTTGTCAACTTTTTTTAGACTGATTCTTTGCCGGCAGCTCTTTGAAAATGTATTTTCCTTGTAAAAAAAACTGCCTGAGAAAAAATGAAATCATGGTAATGAAAAAATGAATATAAGATATCTGTTATATCTGACTGCAGCGGCAGCTGTTATTCTGTTTTTTACCGAGTGTTCTTCTGCCTCAGTAAAAAAAGAATCTGCAGTTAAAGAACAGTTTTCCTTCAAAGCGGAAAGAAATTTTTACAGGGCTCCTGTACCAGTAAAAAAAGTTTTTAAGGACAGAAATGTGACTGTTATTCTGAAAGCTGCAGAATTCTGTCAGGGAAATATGGTTTACTGTGAGATAAAAACATCCGGAAAGGAAGCAGGCAAGATAAAGAACCCTGTGTTCACTGTGGATGGGGTACAGGTCCATCTTACTCGAAAAAGTTTTGGTTTCAGAGGTCTGTTCCCTCTTGGTGCGGATTCATCAGCCGGGAAAAAGAAGATGGAGCTGAGATACGATTATGGAAAGAAAAGACTGAGTCTGAAAAGCACAGCTGATGTCCGTAAAACCAAGTTTCCTGTAAGCAGAAGTTCCCTTAACCTTGGAAAATATTCTGTCCAGGAAACAGAAGATTCACCGGAAATAAAGCAGTTTATTAAAGAATGCAGCAGAAAAAAAGCCAGGAGTTTTGATTCTGTGATTCCGGATCAGCTGAAGGGAAAGTTTGTTCATCCAAGAGATATGCACTATGTAACATCAAAGTTCTGGTCTACAAGAATTTATGAAAGATATAAAACAGAGGACGGAAAAAGAATACGTCTAAAGGATGTGACAAGGATTCACAGGGGGATGGATCTGAGAGGGACTGCCGGGGCTCCTGTTTTTGCCATGGGAGCAGGAAAAATTGTCCTTGCACAGCTGATGTACTATGAAGGCAACATGATCATAGTGGATCACGGAAACAGATTTTTTACAGTATACATGCACATGAGTTCTTTAAATGTAAGGGAAGGGGACATGGTTAAGGCCGGTGACCTTATAGGTCTGGTTGGTTCTACAGGACAGTCTACCGGCCCCCACCTGCATGTTTCGGCCATTATGAACGGGAAGCATGTGAATCCTATGAGCCTGCTGTGCCTTCCTGTACGGGACTGATTCCTGGAAAATTTTTGCCGGAAAGCAGTTTTTTGTATTGATAGTTTTTGTTAAGATTTTTTAGTGGCTCTGTAAGTTATTATAGAGCTGTGAAATAAATATTAAGGAGTAAAAATGGCAACTGGATCACTGATTTTAGGCATATGTGCACTGGTTTACGGACCATATTCATTTTCAGTTTTATCATTTATTTTGGGAATTCCCGGTATAGTAATGGGCATAGTTTCACTTAAAAAAACACCGGAGAAAAAAGGAATGGCAAAAGCCGGTCTTGTTATGTCAGCTGCTGCTCTTGTGATCGGTTTGATGATAATCGGAGCAGCTGCTGGAATTATTTCTGCACCGGAATATTTTTCATCTTTTATGATCAATGATATCACTTCTTTATTATTAAAAGAGGAGACAGGGGAGTTGCCTCTTCCTTATAATCTGCTTATTATATTCTGGTATGCACTTCAGCTGTTTGCTGTTTTAAACCTGATTGTCATTCTTTATGTCAGCACCTGGAAAATATTTGTAAAAGCCGGACATGCCGGATGGAAATGCCTGATTCCTTTTTATGACATGTATACAGGTTTTAGTATTGTTTATGGAAACGGATGGAAATTTCTTCTGCTGTTCATACCTGCTGCTAATATAGTATTTGGAATATTATATTTTGTTCGTCTTGCCAGAGCTTTCGGAGAGAGGGAAGGATTTGCTGTGGGACTTGTTCTGCTTTCACAGTTCTTTTACCCCATGCTTGCATTCGGAACATCGGAGTATAAAGGACCGGTGACGGCAAAGACTGAGGAAAGTGAACAGAACTTAAGCTTTTGAATATCAGCCGGCAGTTTTACTGCCGGCTTTTTTATGTTTTGAAGCGTAACACATAAAAATAAATTCTGTATAAAAAACAGAAAAACTGCCCCGTGTGTTTAAAAGAATCACAAAAAATATAGCTGCATATAAAAAGAAGACCGGATGGGAGATTCCGGTCTTCTTTTGTTCTCTTATTTAATTCTGAACGGTGCTGCGATGCTGGCTCAGGGCTATTTAAGCAGCTGCAGAACTGTCTGCGATTTGGCGTTGGACTGGGCAAGCATGGAAGTCGCTGCCTGTGTAAGAATCTGGTATCTGACAAAGGAGGACATCTGTTCTGCCATGTCTGTATCTCTGATTCTGCTTTCGGATGCCTGTGTGTTTTCGTAGGCATTCATGAGACCCTTTGCTGCATGTTCGAGTCTGTTATAGTATGCACCAAGGTCTGCACGCTGTTTTGCAATGATTCTGAGGGCTTCATCAGCCAGACCGATAACGGAGTTGGCTTTTCCCGGAGTTGAAAGGGAGATGAAAGTAAGAACTGCCGGGTTGCGAAGGCCGAGAGCTGCTGCTGTCATGGTCTCGATGAAAACTCTTTCTCTCTGATGCATGTTGGCACCCATATGGAACCACATAGAAGAAGAAGGACGGAGTCTTGCAAAGGATCCTGTGAGAAGCTTCATCTTGTTGAATTCTGCCTGAGAGCTGATTCTGTCGATTTCATCAATAAGTTCGGAAACTTCAACCTGTATGAGCTGACGGTCTTCTGCTGAATAGATACCGTTGGCTGCCTGTACTGCAAGAACTCTGATTCGCTGAATAATGCTGTGAGTTTCTTCCAGATATCCTTCTGTTGTCTGAATCATTGACATGCCGTCTTCTGTGTTTCTTTCTGCCTGACGGAGTCCCTGGATCTGGGAACGCATTTTTTCGGAAACTGCAAGTCCGGAAGCGTCATCGCCGGCTTTATTAATTCTCATTCCTGAAGACAGCTTTTCAATGTCCTTTGTAAGATCCCAGTCGTGAAATTTGAGAGTTCTGTGAGAGAATATTGCAGCGATGTTGTGGTTTATAATCATGATTTTCCTCCTTGAAAGTCGATGCCATCATCCTTGATAGCACATAATTTTCTTAACTTCAGTTATAAAATCGTCAGTATTCTGAAAAGCACTTAGAACTTTTTCAGCTGTTTATTGTAAAATATGCCTGAATATCTTTTAAAATCGCCTGTTTTCGTTAAAATTACATTAAAGATGTTTTTTTAAAAAACATGAAAATTAATTTAACGCAGTGCTGCTGTATGATGATAAAATAAACTTGCCATAATCCTTTCTGCTGAACTTTTTGTAAAAAGGGAGCTGTTATATGCCAAGATATGAAAGCGGCCGGACAAGGCTGACATCATTAATAGAAAAGAAACCTGTTTCTGCAGATGTGAACAAATCAGGTGCCGGAAGCAGAAAAGATTTCAGACTGTCACGAATTGCGGATGCTGCAGGATACATCCGGGACTTTGCAGTATATCTTTTTATTACTGTCTTCAGAAAGGGATCCAGAGTTAAATATGTTCTCATTGGACTGGCTGCAGCTGCAGCTGTTCTTTTCTCCATTAATCTTGCGTCGGATTTTAAAAGGGTGAAGGCACTGGCCGGTTTTCATCCTGATGTGACCACACGCATATATGACAGGAACAGTGTTCTGATAGCAGAACTGTTCAAACAGAAGAGGGAGCCGGTGGCTCTGGATAAAGTTCCGGAGGAGCTGGTTCAGGCCTTCATTGCAGTTGAGGACAATGAATTTTATTCCCATCACGGAGTGAATCCCAGGGGAATTTTACGGGCATTTTTCATCAATCTTATGGCCGGTGGAATCAGACAGGGGGGAAGTACCATCACACAGCAGCTTTCCAAGATCCTTCTGACCACAGGGGAACGTTCAGTTTTCAGGAAAATAAAGGAAGCCTGTATTTCGGTGATGATTGAATCATCCTTCAGCAAGGATGAAATCATGGAAATGTATCTGAATCAGATCTTTCTTGGCCACGGAGCCTACGGTGTTGAGGCTGCTGCAGGTTTCTATTTCGGCAAACATGTTCATGACTGTTCTCTGGCGGAGTGTGCAATGCTTGCTTCTCTTCCTTCAGCCCCTAATCTTCTGTCTCCCATAAGACATCCTGAGAATTCCATGTGGCGTCATAAAATAGTTCTGGCAAGGATGGTGGAGTGCGGATTTATTTCCGTAAAACAGGCAGAAGAGGCCTATATGGGGTTCTGGCCTGATTATCTGATTCGCATAAGCGAGATGGAGCCTACTGCCACTGCCTGGAGTGAAAGAGTCAATGAGGCTCCCTGGTTTACTGAATATATACGCAGGGATCTTATAAAGAAGTTCGGGGAGGATACTGTTTATAATAAGGGGCTGATGGTTTACACTACTCTTGATATAAGGAAACAGAAGGCAGGGCAGGCGGCCCTGTGGAAAGCTCTGAAGAAACAGACAGAAATTTCCGGAAAACTTGCTTTCCGGAATGATGATGTTTTCATGGAACAGTTTTATGATGAAACGGATCTTCTTTCTCAGCTGTTTGATCTGAAAATTTTTAAAAGAAGAGGTTCAGCTGAATCGGAAAAGATCAGCAGCTTTTTCCGGAATGAAATTGCCGAGGAGCTGGAAGGCCTTAACTTTCTGGCAGGAACAGATGCTGTTGTACGGTTCATGGATTCCTACAGGGAAACATTTCAGGAAGACAGGGATCTGCAGGGAGTTGAGGGCGCACTTATTTCCATCAATCATAACAACGGCTATATTGAAGCCATGATCGGGGGTTCTCCTTTTACTTCCATTAATCAGCTGAACAGGGTAATGCAGTCCAGGAGGCAGCCTGGATCCTCCATTAAACCGCTGCTGTATACTGCGGCCATTGAAACAGAGGAATACACTGCAGCAACGCCTGTTCTGGATACTCCGATTGTCTATGAAGATAATGACGGAGGATCATGGACTCCGGAAAACTACGACGGTGATTTTATGGGGCTTGTTCCTCTCAGAAAAGCTCTTGCACTTTCCATAAATGTTATATCTGTCCGCATGGCGGAAAAAATAGGAATAGGTCCTGTTATTGACTATTATTCAAAGCTGCTGAAAATCAGGGGAGATGAAGTTAAGAAAAGGATTCCAAGAAATTTTTCCATTGCACTGGGGTCTGTGGAAGTAAGCCCTTTTGAGCTTACACGTGCATATGCCATTATTGCAAACGGAGGACGTGATGTAATTCCTTTCAGCATAAGATACATTACTGACCGAAGCGGAAAGATTATTGCCAGTCCGGAGGAAGATGTAAAGAAGATGCTGGAACAGGAACGCAGGGACGGATCCATACAGGTGCTGAAACCGGAAACAGCCTGTATTATGACCAGCATGCTGAGGACTGCTGTTGAGAGCGGAACAGGAAGAAGTGCATCTCCTGGAGTCCCTGCAGCAGGGAAGACTGGCACTTCCAACAGCTGGAAAGATGCCTGGTTTGTCGGTTTTGTTCCTGGTCTTACTACCGGAATATGGATAGGTTATGACAGGCTGGGCCTTTCTCTGGGAAGAGGGCAGACCGGCGGGGCTGTTTCAGCACCTGTATGGGGAGAGTATATGCGTACTGTGGCTCCAATTTCTGCCGGTGGTTCCTTTAAGCTGTACGGAGCACTGGAACAGGCCGCTGTATGCGACAGGACAGGTTTTCTCCCGTCTCCCAGCTGCAGTACTGTATCCGAGCTTTTTATAAAGGGAACTGTTCCTGAAAGATACTGTTCCGCCTGTGCCGGAAGCGAAGCGGCCGCAGAGCTTCCGAAAAAAGGGCCGAAGGAAAATATTTCCGCTGATCAGAAATCCAAGGTTCTGAAATCAATAAATGAAGATAAAAGAGGAATCAATATGGATGATATAGGAGACGATCTTCTCAGGTGAGATTTTTGTTTTTTTTAATATTTCTGTTATGTATGATGTTTTTCTCCTGCAGTCATGAAACAGGGGCTTCAGTGGAATCTCCGGCAGCCCTGCTCCGGAAACTGTCTGCAGCAGAAACATATTCCGGGGCAGCGGAATTCTTTTCGGAAGAAACTCTGTCTTCTGCAGAAAAACTGATTTCGGCAGGAAACTTTTCTGAACAGAATCTGTTTACTGTCCTGAACTTTCTTCATGGTGCGGAGACCTGGGATCTGCTGAATGTAAAGTCAGATGATTCCAGCTTCTCAGGTGACATCATCATCACCAGCCATGTGAAAGACAATATGGCCGGATGGAACACAGAATGTCATATGGTTAGAGAGAATGGACGCTGGCGTATTGATATGAAGAAAGAACTGGATATAATGCTTCAGGAAAACGGCTCTGCCGGAAAGACGTATTTCAGAAAGGAGTTCAGTAAAGGAAAATCCCAAGATTTATGAGAATTTCTCTCATAAGTTCTGCCCCTTCTTCGTCATCCGGAAATTTTCTGCAGAAATCCAGGCAGCTGACAAGGGCAGCATAGAGACAGTCCATATCTATGTACAGATTTATCATGTTGTAGTACGGTTCAGGAATGGACGGGTCAAGATCAATGGCTTTTCTGTAGAAATAAAGGGCTTTTTTGAATTCATCCATTTCCCAGTAAACGGCTGCGATGTTGGCACATGTAAGAACATCATCACCGTTCAGACGGATAGACCTGAAAAGAATCTGCAGTGCATCATCCAGCCTTCCCATTTCGCACAGTGTGACGCCCAGACCGTTGAGTATTTCAGAATCAGTACTGTCCACCGATGCTGCAAAGCTGAAAAGTTCAAAAGCCTCCCTGTACTCTTCCATGGACAGATGTTCATATGCCTTTTCCAGAAGAGGATCTGAATCCTTAATAAAGGCATCTATATTCAGCAGTTCCTGTTCTGTACTGATGACTGGTGCCGGAAGGACTTTTATATTCTGCATAATTCCTGCTTTTTTCTGTAAGAATACATACATAAATATTCTGTCCCTGAAAAAAGCAAGATTTTTCTATGCCGGTATTATAAATATACTGTGCATTTTTTAGTTTTGCCTGGCATAGATCCGGTTTCACCGTAATGATCTGTTCCGGCCCAGATTTGAAACAGCCGTCTTTTTTCTGCATTCTCCTTCCTGTTAGTGCTGCATTCCGGACGGAAAACTGAAAGCAGATTATAAAATGCACTGCTGTGACGGGTGTGTTCCAGATGGCACAGTTCATGGAAAATAACCTGTTTTACTGCATCTTTGCTGCAGAAAAAAAGTCTTTCTTCCAGACTCATTTTGGGCGGATTATATGCCGGTCCGATGCTTCCCAGACGGCTTTTCATATTCTTTATTGAGATGACCGGCTTTGTATGACCTGGAACTGCAGCACTGAAAATTTCCCAGCATTCATCCAGAAGTTCCTGATACATCTGTTTTCTCTGTTCAGTAATCCATTTATCTGCAGTCTGCATGATTTTTTCAGGAGATCTGTCAGGAGTAAAAATACGGACAGTGCCGTTTTTTATATCTGCTGAAGGGAAACCTTCAAGAATCTCCAGAGGAAGTTTCCTGCCCAGAATGAGAATACCTTCTTTCTGCCAGAAGGATATCCTGTTCGTATACTGTTCACTCTGTGTTTTTTTTATCCAGTCTGCTTTTTCTGCATAGACAAGGTCTGCTTTTTTCCTGTCCAGAGACCAGTCTCCTGATATGGTGACAAATCCGTCTTTTATGTATATATCGGCTGTCTTCCGCAGTTTATGGGAATGCCGGAGAGAGTATTTTTTCATTCTTTATTCCTTTGTATAATAATCGGTTTACAGATTTACAGAAAGTGTTCAAATTTTAATCTGTATGTTTTTTCTGAAAATTAAAAAATACGATTGTCTGCTGCTCTGAAAATTAATCAGGGAATCTGATTGACAAAACTCTGCCTTTAAGAGAATGTTTTCTAATTGCCATATTTAAACATTAGAAAAGTATGGAAACCAGCCTGACCACCCATATAAAAAGAGGAACAAATGCCAAAAAATACCGATTTTAAAAAAATTATGCTCATAGGATCAGGTCCTATAGTCATTGGACAGGCCTGTGAGTTCGACTATTCAGGATCTCAGGCCTGCAAGGCCCTGAAGGAAGAAGGCTATTCTGTTGTTCTTATAAATTCCAACCCTGCCACAATTATGACAGACCCGGACCTTGCCGACAAAACCTATATTGAACCGATTACTGCAGATGTTATTGAAAAGATTATAGATAAGGAAAGACCGGATGCCATCCTCCCTACAGTCGGAGGTCAGACTGCACTGAATGTAACTCTTCAGCTGGCAGACAGAGGCGTTCTGGACCGTTACGGAGTAAAGCTCATCGGTGCCAATGTGAATTCCATAAGAAAAGCCGAAGACCGGGAACTGTTCAAGGAAGCCATGATCAGAATAGGCATGACTGTTCCGGAATCAGGAATGGCTTCGACAATGGAAGAAGCCATTGCTGTCATGGAAAGGATCAAGCTTCCAATCATCATCCGTCCTGCCTTTACTCTGGGAGGAACAGGTGGCAACATTGTCTATAATAAGGAAGATTTTGTGGATCTGGTCAGAAAGGGAATGGATGAATCCCCCATTCATCAGGTTCTTCTTGAGGAATCTGTTATAGGCTGGAAGGAATTTGAAGTTGAGGTAATGAGGGATACAAAGGACAATGTTGTCATTATATGTTCCATTGAAAACCTTGATCCCATGGGAGTACATACTGGAGATTCAATAACCGTTGCTCCTCAGCAGACTCTTACAGATATGGAGTATCAGCGCCTCAGGGATATGGCTGTAAAAATTATCCGTGAGATCGGAGTTGACACAGGCGGTTCCAATATTCAGTTTGCAATAAATCCTGCAGACGGTCAGGTCATGGTCATAGAGATGAATCCCCGTGTAAGCCGCAGTTCAGCACTTGCTTCAAAGG
>JAZRYV010000341.1:0-17302 GCA_045600925.1 Spirochaetota bacterium | reverse complement strand
GGTCCTTTAAGGTATTCATCCATGTTGATGTCTGCATAACCGGATGATTCAAGAGCCTTTTTAAAGAAATTATTCTTAACAACCTTGTAGTCTGCACCGGCTTCTCTGAGATTCTTACGAAGAACACTTAAATCTCTTACCTTAATGCCTGAATAGTTTGTAAGAATAAAGTTGCTTTTTTCTTTAAGTTTGGCAGAAAGATCTGCAACTTCGTCTATTTTATACTGCTTAATCATGACAGTTAGATCCCCTTATTATTTATTTTTATTCCAGGGCCCATTGTAGAACAAAGGTAAACTGATTTAATGTAATTTCCCTTTGCATCAGAAGGCTTATCCTTTCCGATCTGAGCATAGAGGGCTCTTATATTGCCTGCAATAGCAGCATCATCAAAGCTCACCTTACCGATATTCAGATGAATAACACCTGTTTTGTCGGACTTGTAGTCAACACGACCACCTTTAAGTTCCTTTACAATTCCCTTTACATCATCAGTTACTGTACCTGATTTAGGTTTCGGCATAAGACCTCTGCGTCCCAGTACAGCTCCGAGCTTCCCAACCTGCTTCATCATATCAGGAGTTGCAACAACAGCCTGGAAATCAACCCATCCACCCTGGATCTTTTCAATGATTTCATCAGCTCCTACATAATCAGCACCAGCGTCTCTTGCTTCCTGCTGCTTGTCTCCCTTGCAGATAACAAGGACTTTTTTCTCCTTTCCGTTTCCGGCAGGAAGAACAACAGATCCACGAATATTCTGGAAGCTTTTATAAACAAGCTTAACTGTCATTTCTACAGATTCATCAAAGGAGGCAAACTTAAGCTCCTTCATCTTCTGAATGGCTTCTTCCACGGAATAGAGCTGAGTCTTATCGACTTTCCCCCTTGCTTCCTTAATCTTCTTTCCGCGTATCATTTCAATAACCTCTTATTATACTCAACCATGCGGCGGCTTTTATTCTTAATTTTTTAAATGAGACTACTTAACTACATCAACGCCCATGGAATGAGCTGTTCCTGCAATAATATTTACTGCTGCATCAAGATCATTTGCGTTAAGGTCAGGCATCTTCTGCTTTGCAATTTCTTCGAGCTGAGCTCTTGTAATCTTCCCGACCTTGTCCTTCTGAGGCATCTTGGAGCCTTTGGAAATTTTAAGAGCATCCATAATAAGATTTGCTGCAGGAGGGGTTTTTACAACAAAAGTATATGATCTGTCTGAATAAACAGTAATAACGACAGGAAGAATCGTTCCCATCTGATCCTTTGTTCTGTCGTTGAATGCCTTACAGAACTCCATAATATTAAGACCATGCTGACCAAGAGCCGGTCCTACAGGAGGTGCAGGATTTGCCTTTCCTCCAGGAATCTGGAGTTTAATCTCTGTAACAACTTCTTTCTTTTTCTTTGGTGCCATTGTATTCCTCTGCTAATAAGTCACTTATATCTTTCCGACCTGGCTGAAATCAAGTTCAACAGGTGTTCCTCTGCCGAAAATTTCAACCTTCACTCTCAGACGTCCTTTTTCCGGAAGAACTTCTTCAACTACTCCTTCAAAATCACTAAAAGGACCTTCTGTTACTTTTACATGCTCTCCGTTAACAAAATCTACAACATACGGAGTTTTTTCAGCAGCTCCCTGATTCCCGTCTCTGTCGAACAGAGAAGCTATTTCCTCTCTTGTAAGAGGTTTTGGCTTTTTATCTCCGAAAGCTCCTACAAAATTTGTAACACTTGGGATACTTTTTACAAAGCTCCAGGTATCATCATTCAGTTCCATTTCAATAAGGACATAACCGGGAAAAGATTTTCTGTTGGAAACTTTCTTTTTTCCGTCCTTAATCTCCACCACTTCACTTGTAGGGATTTTAACCTGAAAAATAGAATCCTGAAATCCGCTGTTTATAATCTGCTTTTCCAGGGTTGTTTTTACTTTATTTTCATGCCCTGAATAAGTATGCAGTACATACCACTCTTTCGCCATAATTACATCACAACCTTAGTAAGTGCAACAAGAATCGAATCGACCACCCAGAGAAAAGCAGCTATTATTATCACAGCAACAATAACAACTCCTGTAAAACTTGTAACCTCATCACGATCCGGCCAGGAGACTTTTCCCAGTTCTTCTTTTGACTCACGTATAAACTTCAGTATTTTCTTCAAAAGAGTATCCTTCGCCTTTAAAAATCAGGCTTTGGTTTCCTTATGCAAAGTATGCTTTCCACAAAACTTGCAGTACTTTTTAATTTCGAACTTTCCGCTCTGAGTCTTCTTGTTCTTTGTTGTTGAATAATTACGCCTCTTACAATCCTGACAGGCCAATAAAATAATGTCACGCATAAGATAAATCCTGATTATGATATAAGGTGACCGCACGCTACAATCAGCGGACAGACAGTCAAGCCCTTTTGCAAAAATTAATCCAGACTGTCACTATGAGCCCGCGACCAGAATCGAACTGGTGACCTTTTGCTTACCATGCAAATGCTCTACCGACTGAGCTACGCGGGCACAAAAACAGAAAGGCAGAGTGAAGTTTAAAAATAAGGCTTTTTTTGTCAATAAAAAAGAAGAAGAAATACAAATTAATAAGATTAATTTTCTTTTCCGTTTTAAAAACGACATATTTCTGCAGCTGCAGAGAGTATATTTATATAGAAGAAACTCATCTGACAGCAGAATTCTTCTTTTTTGCAGATTCAGGGAATGCCACATTGAGCACAGACTGAAAATCCTTTACAAAGTGAATTTCCATTCCTTTATAAAGATAGGCATCCTCCTCCGTAATATCCTTGCGGTTTCCTTCAGGAATCATTACATCCTTCATTTTCCCCCTTCGAGCGGCAATGAGCTTTTCCTTTACACCTCCGATGGGAAGAACCTGCCCTGTAAGAGACAGTTCCCCGGTCATGGCAAGCAGAGGACGGACAGTTTTACCTGTAATAAGAGAATACAGAGACAAAGCCATTGTTATACCGGCAGAAGGGCCGTCCTTTGGAGTTGCACCTGCAGGGACATGCAGATGTATCAGTTTTTCAGTAAAAAATACGGACGCTGCAGGATCCTTTTCCAGAAGAAATCTCACATGACTGTAGGCAATATTAGCAGATTCGGTCATGACCTCCCCAAGCTGACCTGTCAGTCTGAGTCCGGGATTCTTTTTTTCCTCCAGGGCAATGGATTCTATGGCCAGCATAACCCCACCCAGAGAGGTCCAGGCCAGCCCCATAGCAAGACCGGGTCTGTTGACAGAAACAAGTTCCTCATCTGAATAGAGTTCCTGTCCCAGAAACTTTTTTATCTGTCCGGAGGTGAGATTTTCTGAAGGAAGGGCTTTTCCGGAAGCAGCCTCCGTTGCTGATTTACGGCAGATCTTTTCTATCTGCCTTTCCAGATTACGGACCCCTGCTTCCCGTGCCCAGCCGTCTATTATATACATAAAGCCGCTTTTGTCTATACGGACGCTGCCGGCTTTAAGTCCGTGAAGAGAAATCTGTCTTGGCAGAAGATATTTTCTGGCTATTGCACATTTTTCCTCGGAAATATATCCTGACAGGCGGATAATTTCCATTCTGTCGGCCAGGACCTGAGGGATTGTATCCAGTGTGTTTGCCGTGGTGACAAAAAGGATATCGGACAGGTCAAAAGGAACTTCAAGATAATAGTCACGGAATTCAGAATTCTGTTCCGGATCAAGGACCTCAAGCAGAGCTGATGCAGGATCCCCCTGAAAGCTCTGGCCCAGTTTGTCAATTTCATCAAGCATGAAAACAGGATTGCTGCTTTTGACTGTTTTCAGCCCCTGTATGATCTTCCCTGGCATGGAACCTATATAAGTTCTTCTGTGCCCCTTGATTTCAGCCTCATCTCTCATTCCGCCAAGAGACAGTCTGAAAAATCTGCGGTTCATTGCTTTTGCAATGGAACGTCCCATGGAGGTTTTACCTGTGCCAGGAGGCCCCACAAGACAGATTATGGCTCCCTTTGCATCAGGCTTAAGTGTCCGGACTGCAAGGAATTCCAGGATTCTTTTTTTTACCTCTGTGAGTCCGTAATGATCCTTTTCCAGAATCCTTTCCGCACGCTTAAGATCTATTTTATCGACTGTACGTACATTCCAGGGAAGAGATAGAACCGTATCCAGATAATTCCTGGTTATTGTGTATTCGGATGAAGCCGGCTCCATCATTGTCAGTTTTTCCATCTCTGAATCGAACTGTTCTCTGACTTCACCTTTTAATTCCAGCTTTTCAGCCTTTTTTTTCATGGCTTTAATGTCAGCAGAAACTTCATCATCTATGCCAAGTTCCTGTTTGATGACCTTCAGCTGTTCCCGGAGAAAGAATTCTTTCTGCTGTTTATCAACCTTTTCATTGATCTGGGAATGAATCTTTTTCTGGACTGAAAGTACTTCCATCTCCTTGTTAAGCAGCCTTAGAGATTTTTCGAGACGTATTTTTACATCTGCAGTTTCCAGCACCTCCTGATATGCAGCCCGGTCCACAAAGCTGAGGATGCTTGTTACAAAGTCGGCAATCCTGCCAGGTTCATCCACATTGAGCATGGTAAGACGGGTTTCTTCCGTAAACATCGGATTATTGTCGGCAATTTTTTTCATGCCGGAAAGAATCTCCCTGACAAGAGCCTTTATTTCCAGAGCATCTTCTTCTGACTGCTGATCCTCTATGTATTCAATGTCTGCAGCAATGTATTTTTTCTCGGAAAGGATCTTTTTTATACGAAACCTTTTTACGCTGTTTACAAGAACATTCACGCCTCCGCCGGGAAGATTGATCTTTTTCATGATCTTGACTGCAGTTCCGAATGAATATATATCATCCGCTCCGATTTCCTCCTTATCCTCATCTCTGACAAGAACAAGCCCCAGAGTTCTGGATGAATTTATGACTTTCTCAACAGTGTCGGAAAACCGTCCCTGGGAAATTATAAACGGAGTTACTATCCCCGGAAAAATAGGTCTGTATCTTATTGGAACAATATACAGTTTGGGCGGCAGAGTACTGTCAATTGAGTCCAGCTCATTTGCAAGAAGATTTGTATCTATTGCGACTCCGCCTTCTTCTTCCATTATATCATCATAATCCATATTTTTCCGGAACTCCTGTAAGCTGAAATGTAAAAGGTATATTCAATGGGGCTTCTCTTCCTGTCCACAAAAATATAATATATTTTTTACTTGATTAAATCTGGACAAAAAGACAGTATTTCCTGTTAATATATAAGAAGAATCACAAACAGATATGACATTTTTAGAAACAATCGAAAAAAACCGGCAGAGCTTTCTTAACTTCAACAGGAAAAAATATGAACGCTTCCAGATGCTTATTTCAGATCAGAATGCACTGAAAGTTATAAACACCGTTCCTTTTCTCCTGTCTGTAAACGATCCGAAGATTCCAGGATATGTTCAGGGACCTGTTCCTGTTGGTATTTTCGGATACTATCCAGAAGAAGATATCCTTAAATTTGCAGAATCAAAATTTCATCTTCAGAAAGCTGTAGTCAGCAATGCTACACCATTTATCCAGATGCTTGCTGTTCTTGGAAGCGTGGGAACCATTGCCTACACAAAAAATTCAGACTGCGACTACTGGGCCTGCGTAAACAAAAACAATGTTTCTGCAGAAGAACTGGCAAAACTCCAGCAGAAGGTTGATGCAATCCAGAACTGGGTTATGGAGGAAAGCGGAAAGGAGATTCATGTTTTCCTCAACGATATTGACAGCCTAAAAAACAATATTTATGCGGAAGATGAGGATGAAGCCTTCGGGTCCACAATCGGTGCCACTCTTAAGGATGAATTTTACAGAAGTTCCATAATCATTGCTGGGAAGATCCCTTTCTGGTGGGTAGTTCCCAATATGGAAAATGAAAAGTACGACAATGTATTTAAAAGTGTGCCTGATGATATTAAAAATCAGAAGTATATTAATCTTGGAAACCTTTATTCCATTCCCAAGGACGATTTCCTGGGTGCTGCCCTCTTTCAGCTGATAAAGGCTCTTGGCAATCCGTTTAAATCCATTCTCAAAATCGGAGTCCTGGAAAAATATCTTTTCGGACCGCCTCTGCCTCATCTTCTGTGTCACAAGATCAAGGAAAGTATTCACAAGGGAGAGTTTTACGCAGAAATTCTGGATTCCTATATCATGATGTTCGAAGCCGTTTATGAATATTATGGGGAAACAATGAACAATCCCGTACTTCTGAATGCTCTGAAAAGAAATCTCTACCTGAAGATTAATCCTCAGCTGACAAAATATGCAGGCCTTAAAAACAGCAAAAACATTCCCTACAAGGTTCAGATTATGTCAAAGTATGTCCTTAAATGGGGATGGACTCCTGCAGAAATCAAGGATCTGGACAACTTTGACAACTGGGATTATATGAAAATCCTTAATTTCTGGAACATTGTAAAAAAATTCATGCTGCTGAGCTATCAGCGCATATCAAAGGAAATCCCAAATCTGGATCTGGAGCATAAAATTTCTGAAACAGACTTTAAACTGCTCAGCCACAAGATTATGGCCAACTTTATTCCGGATGAAAGCTGTATAGACAAACACATAACATTCAAGGATGCTCCCTATGAATCCATTATCTACATTGAGCCGTCAAAACTGACAATCAATGATGAAGAATGGAGAGTCTATAAAAGAAACATAGAAATTCCAAGACAGACCACAACTCTGAAGGTTGGAAACAATCTGGTTAAACTGCTGGCATGGATTGCCATCAACCATATTTTTGATCCGGTTTTTTCAAGAGTGCAGATTCAGTCAGGATATACCAGAGTGGATCAGAGTCTTGTGCAGGATATTCTGACTCAGATGACAGGTCTTTTCAACAAAAAGTCAGTTTCAATAAAGACGGAATATTTTCTTGCCCCGGCTTTTACCATCAACACAATGCTCATAATCAACTTTAACAATAAAGACGGAAGGGATATTAATTCCATCTATTATCTGTATAAGACAAGCTGGGGACAGGCCTTTATAAAACACTACACCAACCCGGCCATAATCCTTGCAGTTCTGAAAACCATGATCAGCGATGGAATGAAACTCAGACTGCCGTACGAAAACTGCTGTACAATCCATACACCGGATCCTTTCAGAAAGGAATACAAAAATCTTTCAAAAATTTTCAAAGATGCATACACAGGCATCATTGAATCAGATCCGGACAGGACCGTAAAATTCATTGGCAGGCTCATGAATGATCTGATAATCATTTCAAAAGACAACGGGCAGATATCAGTTTCCAGGCATCCTAATATTATTTCCATTCTTTCAGCTCTGTCATTTGCCCCAGGATTCAAGGTTTCATACATCATTCATCCGGATGAACCGCAGCTGAAATTTCTGCCGGATATTCTTAAACAGCAGAAGGAAAACAGCATTTCCATTATTTATGAGAATAAAGGGAATTTCACCTTTTTCTATGTCATCAACGAAGGCGGAAATATTTTCTGCTACATTACGAAAGATGACATGAAAAAAACTGAACAGACCATTATCGCACTGTGTGAATTTTTACGTCACACAATACCAATGGTCAACAGAGACTCACTGCTCATCTCCCTGAACAATGAAATAGAACTGATTCGTATGGTTCATACAAAGGACGGCATATCTTTTGCAAATGACAATATTTACCTTAAAAATCTGTATGTGAACAAGGCAGATTTCGGGAAGCTTCTTAATGTCGAAATCAAAAATGACGGAAACGGAAAATTTAACTATTCTGTTATCTTCCCTTCAGGAGAAAGAACCCCTTTTGTTCCTGTGGAAAAACTCGCGGAAGCAGTGAAAGAAATCAGGAATACAGCAGGGACATCAGGTCTTACAGGGAACATCCGGTTCATGTCCATGACAAAAAAGCAGCTCCTTCTGGGAACAGGTCTGTACCTGTCAGAAAAAATGAAACTGGATACTCTCCTTTCACGAGTTCTGCAGTAAACAGAAACAGTCCATATAAAAAAAGCTGTCCATAAGGGCAGCTTTTTCAGTTTTTATTCTTTCGGGTTTCAGTCTGACGGGAAATTGTCTCTCAGAAATTTTATGCTTTTTCCTCTTTCCTCCGGACGTTTTTCAGAGGCTTTTTCAGAAGATGAAGTTTTCCCCAGAAACTCATCAAGCAGTTTTCTGGAAAGATCATCCTGTTTCTTTTCATTTTCAGGTTCCGAAACAGATTCCGGCTTTTCGGAGAATTCCTTCATTTTTATATCTATCATTGTCTGTGCATCTACAGGGATGCTGTCCAGATCAAGATCATCAAAGGATCTTTCTACAGCAGGAACCGGCTTATGCCTGCGGAGTTCATCCACAGGATTTGCAGGAACAGAAGGCGCAGATACAGGTTCTGCAGCTTTTGCAGCCTTTGCTGCAGAGTTTTTTGTTCTGGAATGAGCAGCTTTCTTCTTTGCAGCTTTTCTTGCAGGTTCCACCTTTCTTTCTTCAGAGGGACCTTCTATTTCCAGTATGTAGTTTTCAGGAGGATTAAGGATCGGAAGTTCTATAAGTTTTATGCGTTCCCCCAGAAGAAGATTGATCTGCTTTTCAATGGATAAATAAATCGGGGTTGAAAAGGATTTATCCTTGTCGATAGTCTTTTCAAGTTTCCTGAGTTCCCTTATATCCTCATCAATAAGTTCAATGCGTTTTAAAACATGAACAACCTTCATATTCCGCCCCTGTTAAAGATAGTATATCGTAATATTGTCTTTACCTGCTTTTAGTCAATAAAAAAAAACATATAAAAAAACAGACCGTTCCGTATTTTTTTCGTGACAAAAACAGGCTTTCAGACACTTATAACAGCATCCGGAAAGATTTCCCTTAAAGGGGACGATTTTTGGATTCGACTGCAATGATGCGTTCTCAGCTGCATGCCGGGTGCTCCGCCGACCCGTAAAAAAGACGGTACTTAAAGTAACTGCAAACGACGAATTTGCATTAGCAGCTTAATACCTGCTACGCGCTTATAAATTCTTCTCCTCCGGGAGTTATAAGGGCGTCATAATCAGAGGATAGCTGATGATTTTCTTCCTGGATCTGAAGCGAAATTTAAGGAAGCGGGCTGCATGGAACGGCTTCTGTTCCCGGAACTGCAGCCGGGATAAAAAGAACAGAATAAGCATGTAGACGCTGTGAGGGTGTATTGCAGGACGCGGGTTCAAATCCCGCCGTCTCCACAGGAATACAGAGCCGTATGAATTCATACGGCTCTGTATTTATTATCGTCATATAAATTTTCCTTTAAATCAGCATCACCCCAATCATCACTTATATAATAAAAGCCTGCCATACGGCAGGCTTTTATTATTCAGAAAAATTTAAAAAGGATCAGAAAAGTACGGAGAAAAGATTCCGTCCTGCAGATGTCATCTCTATAAAAATGGAACCTGCTGCTTCTGTGTACTTTATTATATTGAATCTTTCCAGCCAGGAGAACATATAAAAGTCCAGGAAGGAAACTGCCTTTATGTCATTTTTTAAAGCAAAACCTGTAAGATCAAAAAATTCATTGGAAACAGAAGTTATTTCACAGGAAGAATTCTTATGCATAAGAATATCCATAAGGATCATTTTATCCCTCTGAAGAATTCCGGCAGCTTCAGGATCTTCAGGAAAGATATCTTCCCACTTAACACAGTTCCAGAAGGCACCGAACAGTTCATCGTAAAAAGATGCCCCCTCGGGAACAGATTCTGCCCAGGTTCTGGATTCTTCCATTTTTACAATACCGGAAGCACGGAGGATGTGCATCATCTGTTTAAGGGATATCAGCAGGATCTGATCATCATCAGCCCAGACATCAAAATCCTTCATGTTTTTCAGACATCTGCGATAGAAAGACTGAGGAAGTGCCCCGTCCTTAAGAGCATATTTACGGTTCCCTAAAAACTGAAGAATACAGCGGCCAAGCTTTTCTGCTCTGCACTGCACCGCATCCGCTGGAACATCTGTTTCTGCTAAAGCATTATAGTAGCTGCTTACCTGATCAAAGGCAGAAAGTTTTTCATCTGTTCCGGAAGAAGGACGGATTTCTGAAAAAAATTCAGGAAAAACATTTTTGTTAAATGAAGTATTTTTTAGTTTCAATTTATCTTCACAGGCTGTTGTTATTTTCCGCGACAGGTCTCTGTCTTTAGTCCAAATAAAACAGTAAATTAATTTAGTAAATTAATTTTCAGTAAGATTATTGAAAAAAATCAGTTTTTCGGGATAAATACTCCATATTGGCATTAATACACGGCTTTTCCTGAAATTTCACATCTGCTTTCCCCTGTTCCGGCCGCGGAATACTGCTGTTCGTACCTTGTTTTAAGTAAAAACTCCCCGTATTTGATTTCCAGACTGATGACTGACAGCACTGCTGTTTTACCGATAAAGGACGATGATGCTATTGATCCGGAAGAGGGAAGAACTGTTGAATATATGCCTGAACCGTTTATGGAATAAAAAGAAGTACTCAGGCCAAAGCGTACAGCAGAAAACAGAGCGGAATATTCTCCTCCTGCAGACCAGGAAGTACATCTGCCTGTTTTCTGCTGTACAGAGGCTCTGGCTGAAAAAGTGTTTTTTTTCCATGGACTGAATCTCCAGACCAGAGCCTCACGGCAGAGCCGGCTTTGGCCTGAGGCCGCTGTACGATTCACTGTATCAAAAGATCCCCTGATCCGCCACTTATCCCCTGCCATGGAAACAAAAACTCCTTCCTTAACCGAAGAGGCAGGGGCTGCCTCATTCAGAGAAGGATATTTTTTCCTGACAAATGAAACAGTTCCTCCAAAATCAATATTATCTGCAGGTCTTATGGTGAGGGAAGAACCATATTCATCTCTCGGCACAAGACTTTCCGCACCCTCAGGGGCATACCATCCAGGCCCTGTTTCAGTCATAAACAGATTAAATGCAGCTCTGCTGAAACTGAATTTTCCTCCGCAGGAAAGGCCCCATCCTGCTTCCTTTCCCCTGTCATATTTCTGCCGCAGAGTCAGACCTCCTTCTGCATATAACAGAGTTCTGTCATCTTCATATCTGAGAGAAATTCCTGCTCCGCCGTTTCTGCGTATTCCTGTTGAAGAAAAATATCCTTCATCATACTCCCAGGTCACAGGACTGTCATTGCAGGCTGTCATGTCTTCATAATAACACAGGATGCCTGCATAGAATCCGTTTCTGAAGGCATACCCCAGAGAAGCACCGCAGTCCCTGATTCCTACAGGACATGTATAAAGACCTTCCGGCTCTGTTCTTGAAAGAACTGAAGCCAGAGACGAAGGAATCCGTCTTTCATCATAATAATCCCATCTGGTATAACGCTTTCTGTATGACAGGAAAGTTCCTGCCATAAGGCCTTCACCTTCCTGCTGTGAAGAATAAACTCCGGCCAGACCTGAAAAACAGTAAACCGGAGACGATGAAACCGGCACCAGAAATCTCCGGCTGTCCGGGAATCGTGCTGCTGCAAAAGGATCATCAGACATATAGCGACGTGCTCCTAAAAAAAGTCCCGTTCCGAAATTAATATTATAATTCCCTGCAGAAAATCTCAGTTTCCCTGACTGATTCTGAAGATCCAAATATCCTGCAAAAACATTTTTCCCGTTATCCGGTGTGTACCTGTGGGAAAGCACCGCAGATGAAGATCCAAGTTTCACAGACAGGGACTGCCGCCAGAACTGCTGAAGATCATCATCATAATTTATGACATCCTGACGATATTCTTCCTTAAGCTCATACAGGGCAGCGTGAACAGGCATAACCAGCAGGACAGTCACTGCCATTACCAGTATCTTCTGCATATGTCCTCTGCCGCTCTTTTCTGATCCTGTGAAAGTTCCTCCATGGTTTCTATTTTTGTCATGAATCCCTGACGTCCTGCACTCCTGGCTGCTTCTATCAGATCCATGGCTGCAGTTGGAGGCAGACCTGCTTCCTCCACCAGATCCAGAAACATATTCTGTCCGGTCTGCCTGCCTGTTTTTCTGAAGCTGTTTTTCCCATTCTTCCACTGTCTGTCTGAACGGCCGCCGGTCTTTTTCTTCACTGACTGATCCTCTGCCAGACCATAGGAAAACTGACGGAGAAGATCCGTTTCTTCCTGTGTAAGACCAAGCTGTATAAGTGCACGTTCAGTCAGAGGACCGATCTTTTTACGGTATGCAACAAGCCTTTCTGCATGGACTGGTTCCAGACATGGAAGACGGCGGATATCATCATCGGGACAGTTGTTGATATCGATCTTTACAAAATTTTCCGGAACCTGCTGATTTTTTCCGTAACGGACTGCTTTAAAAGACGGTGATCCGGAAATAAGACTGATTCCTATTACATGAGTTGCCCCCAGATAAGGATGCCGGCGAAGGCTGTAGGATACTGAAAAATTCCCGGCCAGCAGTGTAACAGCACCTGCCCATGTCATGGTCTCACGTCCGTATCCCATGGACACGGAGCAGAACGGAAGAATGTTTGCCCTCACAGAAAGACTGTTCTGAAATTTTTCTCCTTCGCGTGCAATACTGTAAACAAGAGAAAATCCCTGAAACAGAGTGATATTGACCCCTGAACTCCAGAAGGGATTTATGTATTTTCTTTCCCGGAAAAAAGATGTCAGATTCTCTGCGGAGACTCCGGCAGTTATCCATTCTGCAGGCCTGATCAGAATTCCGGCACTGCAGTCATGAAAGCTGTGATTTTCCCGGAGCTGTCCTCCGTGTATTCTGAGACTGTAATATCTGATTCCTGCCCCCAGGGACAGAAAGTCCGTTCCTGCTCCTGCTGAACAGAAAAAAGTATTTTCACTGTATCCATCCATTCCGAAACTGTTCCATTCTCCGGAAAAACCGAAAGGCCTTAAAGGAACAGCTCCGGAAAGCCCTGCTGCATAAACTTCCTTTATGGAATAGGGTCTGCAGGCGGAGGAGGAAATGAAGGCAGAAGAAATCCATGGACAGGCAGCTGCAGGGACAGGCTGTCCCGGCAGCTGATAATCTCCCACAGCTGAAGGGTACGGAAAAAGCTCTGCAGGAGAAGATGCCCTGTATTCAAAGGCACCTGGAAAACACACAAGGACCGGCAGAAGAAGCAGAATTTTATATTTCATTTTACTCCTCCCAGCACAAAAAAGAATCTTCTGGTGACGCTGCCCCGTATTTCAGTGCCGGTGGCTTCAACCGTTCCGATATACATGCCTCCCTTCAGTTTCCGGCTGAATGAAGGTCCCTTCCAGGACAGATATGAATACCCGGGTGCCATGTTCCTGTAAAGGGGGGATTCGTAGAGCATCCTTCCTGTCACAGTAAATACTCTGAGCCGGACATTGCATGTCTGGGCAGCAAAGATTCTCACATCTGCCTGTTCCGTAAAGGAATCCCTTTTTACAAAAATTCTGTTTTCAGGAACGGAGATTATTGCCTCTTCGGACACAGGAGAAGTTTCCATATTGTCTGCTCCAGGCGTCTGGAAACGGCTGATATAAAAATCAGAAAGTGTGTTGGTATCGCACCCTCTGCGGCAGACGCTCATGACAGATGTCAGGCCGTCAGGACCTATATCAATGCAGCTGAGCTGAACATTTTCCGAATCTATAATCCACTGCCCTGCCTCAAATGCAGCCCTGACTGATTTTTCAATGGAAGAGTTCATGGAACCGTCACAGTTGGAATAGGCTGCACAGTCCAGCATGCCGTTTTTTGGATCAGAGTCTTCATCAATACTCACAATGCCGTCGGAATTCCATAGACTCTGATTATAGTTGTCACAGTAGATGTCCCTTATGCAGTTGCCGTTCACATCTCCGGCTGAATCTGTCTCATCAGTCCCGGAAGGATTTTTCAGATGCACAACCACATATCGGTCATCCCAGGGAGTATCCGGCAGATTCCTGCTGTATAAAGTCACAGGTGCCTCTGCAAGAGGTTCACTGCGGCCGTAATACATGGTGACAAAAAGTCCGGATATCTCCATGGATTCCTGAGTTCCGTCCAGAGTAAGTTCCACCCAGTCGTCATCCGTACTGGTTACGAATTCGCTGATGAGGATTCCTGCCTGCAGCGGGGAACTGAAAAGAAGAATCAGGGAAAACAGAGAAAGAATAAAGATTCTGGAAAAAAATTTCATATTCACCTCCGGGAAAAAGTTCCTGAAAGGAATACGTAAATGAAGGGATGATTTTTAAAAAATTTTTGAACTTTTTTGAAAAAAATTAAAATTTTTTACAAAAAAACAAATTTTGACGGGAAATTCCTGCTTAATTCATTAAATTCAGCAGGAATAAAAAAACTTCTCTGTAAATAAGCACATTACCGCTGATCCTGCCAAAGCAGGCTTCACTTTACATATTGACAGAGTTTTCTCACTGTCAAAGGCAGTATTATATAACTTTGCCGGAATATTTCTATGCAGTAATATCGATGTTATTTCCCTTTGAAGGATCTTCCGAAGGATGATAGCTGCTTTCTGTTTCACTGGCAACATCCTGCTTTGCAGAAGCCTGAGAATATTCCTTTGCTGTCTGAAGATTTGAAGGATGAATAAAATTTGATTCTGAAATACTGTTTATCATAATTTCCTCCATGATTAATAATTATATTTTACTGATACTGCCTGTTTTGTAAAGCCTTTATTTTCTGCAGAAGGTTCATTAAATCCATTTTTATCAATAAAGACCATAATAAAATTATTATTTTTCATTTCCATCTCCGTCAGTTCCTGTATAATTTTTCTGCTGCTTCAAACAAAGATTTATTCCGCTACATAAAATATTTTTTCACATCCGGATTTCCAAGGCCCTCATCTGCTGAATACACATTCACAATCCTGCCTGCTTCCATAACTGCCACATGGGTGGCCAGCCTTTCCGCAGCAGCCAGTCTGTGTGTTGCAATGATCATTGTCTGAGGCATGGAAGACAGAAGGCTCAGGAAATCCTCTGCTGATTTTCTGTCCAGACTGTTCAGAGGTTCATCCAGCAGAAGAATCTCCGGATTCTTTGCCAGAACACCTGCAAGAGCAGCCCTCTTCATTTCCCCGGAAGACAGTTCCAGCGGGGAACATTCCGCGTACTGTTCAAGACCGGTTTTTTTCAGCCACCACATTGCAGTCTCAGGATCTCCTGAACCGGGTCCTGCCAGGCTGAGCATAATATCTTCCAGCAGCCTGGGCATAATAAAATGATATTCTGTTCCGGGGAAAAGACATCCTGTCTTTCTGCGGATCTCATTAAGATTCCGTGCCGTAACCGAAAGACCGGAGACTTCAATATAACCGCTTCCTTTCAGAAGACCGGTTATATGCATTAAAAGTGTGCTCTTGCCGCATCCGCTGGAACCGGCAAGTACAAGACGGCAGCCCTGTTCAACGGAAAGATTTATTCCGTCCAGTGCAGTTTTTCCGGAAGGATAAGTGTAGCTTAAATTCTTTATTTCCAGTGCTTTCAATTAATATACCTCATAATCAGGCCGGCGGCAGATAAAGCAGATACAGACATGGCTGCTGCAGCATCACGGAATTTAACAGTTTCCTGAAGGCTTTCAGGCAGAATGCCAGAACATGTCCTTACAGTCATAACTGCCTGTTTGGCAGAAAAAGAACTTATCTCCAGCAGAATGAAACTGCGGATTAAATGTTTTATAAAAAACAGTTTTCCTGATCCGATTCTGGACAGCAGTGCCCCACGAATCTGAAGGAAATCCTTTTTCAGCAGGGCAAATTCCCTGCAGACAAGAATTATATACAAACGAAAAGTTCCGGAAGGCATCAGTTCTGTCACGGCAGAAAAACCGTTTATGCCAAGCCATCCGGCAGCTGACAGAACTCCTGTGAAGACACAGAAAATTTTTGCGGTCACCTGAGCCATCAGACAGAAATCAGGAGCAGTATTTCCAGTGGCTGATGACACCGCCATGATCAGAAAAAAAACACCTGCAGGCACAAGAAGCAGCAGATTCCGTTTAACAAAGACCTTAAGACTTATGCCTGAGACAAACATGCACACTGCCAGACCGGAAATAGAAAACAGCGAAATCTGCAGAACATTTTCTGCAGGCATGGAAATATTAAGAATCAGCAGTACAGCAGAAAAAAATTTCATAACCGGAACACGGCGGACATATATTCTGTGCATAAAGCTTCCGCTGCCTGAAGACAGTTCCGGAACATTTTCTGAGCAGACAGGGGATCTTTTACTTAAAAATTTTTCTCCTGCCAGGGCTGCAGCAGGAACTGCAGTCACCATAAGAATGATTCCAGGCAGTGACTTTATATTTTCATAAAAAGTAAAAATCTTATACGATACAGCGAACCAGGGCATAACTGCCGAAAAAAGGAAAAACTGAACCAGCCTTTCTGCCAAAAGTGCAGTCCCTGATATTACAGGAAAAGGCAGCCCCGTCCTCCGTCTCAGGAATGAAATAATAAAACAGAGAACTGCCAGCTGTACAGACATCATCGGAGCCACAGGAGGATACATAACAGGCATTCCTGTTAAAACAGAAGAAACCAGAGGCACACAGAAACCGGTCATGACCGCAGTCACAGGACGGAGAAGGAACGCACCAGCAGATACCGGAAGATACATAGGCAGGAAGACCTGCCCTGCACCGGCCAGGTGAAACAGAACAGGAAACACAATGCCAAGGACAGAAAAAACTGCAGCTGGAAGCAAATCCAGGGCCGTTACATGATCGGACTTCTTCATTTCAGAACACAGTATGAATTTCTTCTGTCAGAAAAACCTGAAAAACAGGTTTTGTCAATACATTCATGAAACAGACTGAACACCTTTCAGATCTGAAATATTTTATTCAGAAAGTTATTGACCTTATTTATCCCCGGAATATTAAGAACAGAAAAAATTTTAAAGGAAGATGCCGGTTTCATCGCCGGCAGTCTGCAGAAAAAATGAACTACAAAAGAATTTTAACAATTCAGGATATTTCCTGTGTAGGACAATGCTCCCTTACTGTGGCACTGCCCATCCTTTCAGCCTGCGGACTGGAGACTGCCATTCTGCCGTCAGCTGTGCTTTCCACCCACACAGCAGGTTTCAGCGGATATACATTCAGGGATCTGTCTGATGATATGCCAGGGATAACGGAACACTGGGCAAAGGAAAAGATTCTCTTTTCCGCAGTATATACAGGCTACCTGGGAAGTGCACAGCAGATTGCATATGTACAGGATATTTTTGCCAGACTGCTGACTCCGGACGGGAAGAAGATTGTGGATCCGGCCATGGCAGATAACGGAAAACTCTATCCTGCTTT
>JAZRYV010000340.1:0-1044 GCA_045600925.1 Spirochaetota bacterium | reverse complement strand
AGAATTGGCTTTTGTTCCCTTCCTTTCATTGTCCTGTCTGGTTCAGTGGATGCTGGGGGCTGTATGAAGAAACTGTCTAAGAAAATAGAGTTTCAGAAGGGGGCTTTCACGATAGAAGCAGCGATAGTGACCAGTTTGATCTGTCTGGTGATAGCTGCACTTATATATCAGACTTTTCTCCTTCATGACCGTGCGGTTCTTCAGACTCTTTCTATGGGTTTGTTAGAAGAGATGGAAAAGCAGATCGCGTTACCGGTATCTTTCGGGGGAGAACTGGACGAAGACAGGTTTCTCACTATGGGCGTGCTGGAACGAAGCCGAACGGTAGAATACATTGATGCGGAAGAAGAGAAAAAAAGATTTCTGGAAAGTGTGAAACGGAAAACATTTCTGGTCAATGATGTGGAAGGGGAACTGAGTGTCTCCACGAAGGAGGTTCGATTGAAGTGTTCATGTCGGTATGATCTTCCGCAGATAGGGATCGTACGACTCCTTTTGGGAGAGAATTTTCAGGAAGAAAAAGAATATGTGAGAAAAGTATCGATTCCGGGAAGGCAGATCGTTCGTGTGAGTCGGGTTGTACTAGGGAAATAAAAGGGAGGAGACGGATGGAAGCAGAATATATAGAGGATGGAAGGAATCGCTTTTTACGACTTAGATCCTCGCAGGATTATGAAAGTAAGTATGAAATCAGAATGATTCATAATAATCAGCCTCAGGGACTTTTACATATGCATATCACAGAGGGGACAGGAGAAACCTTTTTCGATTATTCGATCTCCGGACTGAGTTCTCTGAAGGATCTGGAGAATGCGAAGGAGACGGATTTTCTTTACAGTGTGATTTTCTCACTGGAGCAGCTATCAAATGTGCTGTTTGAATATCTTCTTCAGCCGGATAAGATCCTACTGGATCCTGAGATGATCTTTCTGAAAAAAGAAACCGGAAATGTATATTTCTGTTATTATCCCGGGAAGACAAGTTCTTTTCAGGAGGCTTTACAGGAGCTGATAGAATTCTTTCTGAAGGTTCTGAATCCGAAGG
>JAZRYV010000339.1:0-2392 GCA_045600925.1 Spirochaetota bacterium | reverse complement strand
AAGCAGCAGGGCTCCTTGGTACAGATGATTTATGAAGTCTGAAATAATTAAATAATGCTGATAAAACTCCTGATTTCTGAAAACAGGTCCATGATGCAGAAAAAATAAAAAAATTTTTTATTTTTCTGTTTTTAACAGTTTACTTTTTTTTAAATCTGTGTCATAATAATGATATGAAAGATATGAAAAAATATTTAAACTTTCGTTTTCTTAATTTTTAACATGCTGTTTCGGCTGCCTTCATAAGAAAAATTCTCTTTTCCAGGCAGTTTCATAAAATTTTTTCTCACATGGGAATCAGATTCCTGTAATTTTTCCTTTCAGTATCTTTTAATCCTCATGGCTGGACGGAGTTCTCCTGTCCGGCATAAAATTTTTAGTTTTTATCAGAAAAAACAGACATGGGAATCAGATTCCTATGATTATTTTTCTTTCTGTGCTTTAACTGTCATCAGAAAGGAGGAAAAGTTTTTCATCTTCATTTTTTTACTGCTGTATCTGTGACGGTCTGCTGCTTCTGGGATCCGCTGTCCGCCGCAGGTGCCTGATTCCCGTTAAACCGGGGATTGAACCCTTATTAAAATAAAACATAAAACATCTGGAGGGTAAATGACAGAAAAGAAATATGCAGAACTGTTAAAAAAATCAGAAAAGTATCAGAGACTGACAAAAGAAGAAGAGTTTGAACTGGCCGGAAAGATCAGCTCAGGAGACAGAATGGCCCTTGCCAGACTTGTAGAAAGCAATATGTGGATGGTCGACTGGATTCTGAACAGTGATTTCCATTCTTATAAAATGAATGAAGAGCTCTGGAAAGATATGACAGGCTCAGGATGTCTCGGGCTTACAGAGGCAGCCCTGAAGTTCGACGCTTCATTTAATGCAAAAATGTCAACTTTTGCTCCTGTGTATGTACGTTCTGCTGTAGTGAAATGCATAAACAGCCGGAAATTCATCCATATTCCAGAGAAAAAACAGAGTGATATTTTTAAGATGAAAAGAATCGAATGTGAGCTTGAAAAAAAAGGCATAAAGCCTTCGCTGAAAGAGCTGGCTCTTGAAATGGGATTGTCTGAATCCAGAGTAAAAGAACTGAAGAGAGCAGAATACATTAACAGTCCTGCAGCCTGGGATTTCATTGACTGTGATTATCCTGAAAATGAAAAAATTTTTATAAGTTTCGGGTCTGATTTTACAGAGGATGTGGAAAACAGAATGATTTTTGAACAGATTATTCCTTTTATCAGTATGTTTTCTGAAAGGAAGCAGAGAGCGATTATCCTTTATCTGGGACTGGAAGGCGAAGAACCACACAGCAAAGTGGAGGTGGCAAAAATACTCGGAATTACAAAACAGGGGGCAGGTCAGCTTATAAAATCAGGGCTTGAAGAGCTCCGTGAAAAACTCTGTGCATAGCAGTTTAATGCTTGATTTTTTAAAGAAAAAATTCTGTATTCTGAAAGCAGAATTTTTTCTTTAAAAAGGGGTGGCAAAATGAAAGTACTTGGCATTGTATCATCACCAAGAAGAGCAGGGAATTCGGAGCTTGGGGTAAAGGAAATTCTCCGGACACTTCCAGGCGAATGGGAAAAACGGATGATTAGGCTTAATGAGCTGAACATTAAATACTGTACAGCCTGTTATTCATGTATTCCTTCAGAGAAGAAGTGCAAACTTGATGATGATTTTGATTTCTTTCTGGAACAGGTAAAATGGGCAGATAAAGTGGTCATTGCCGGTCCTGCATATTTTCTGGGCTTTCACACGGCTTTTAAACCTGTTCTGGACAGATTCCTTTCTGTCCTCAATAATTATGATGAATATAAAAACAAAGACTGCGTGTTCTTTGCCCCTTACGGAAGACCGGAATATGATGGTCTGGTAAAGGAAGACATGATAATCTTTGCAAAAAAACTTGGCCTGAATCTGGTGGATTCTGCTCTTATGGTGGCCACAAATCCAGGCGATTCCGTAAAGGGCAAAAATCTGGAAATTCTTCACAGGCTGGCTTCTTCCCTTTTAAATCCTCCTGAGAAGCCTTTCTCTGAAAAAGGTGAACTTAACTGTCCGTTCTGCGGAAGCAGGGCTGTGACTCTCATGAAAAACGGAGACTGGAGATGCACAGTCTGCAACGGAAGAGGCTTCCTGGAAAAGACCGGAGAAGGATATGATCTTAAAAAGATAAAGGAACACAGAGTCTGCAATTTTACAGAAGAGGATCTTAAGGAGCATTCAGATTATCTTGTAAAAATGAAGAATCTGTTTCTTGAGACAAAAGATGAGATCAAGGCTCTTCAGGCAGGATATTCTGATACTGACTGGTGGGTCAGACCATGAAAAATGCTTGCATACATTAAAGGTTCATTTTTTTATGTGACAACTTTAAATTATA
>JAZRYV010000338.1:0-8040 GCA_045600925.1 Spirochaetota bacterium | reverse complement strand
CGTTCTGAACAGAGAAAAAAAACCTGTGTATGTCAAAGAAGAAAAAACTGAAATGCCTCCGGTATTTGAATGGAACTGTCTGGACAGCGAAGGAGAAAAACTGCCGGACGGGGAATATTTTGTCAGACTTAAAACCTTCTTCGCCAGCGGAAATATTCCTGCATCCTTCGACAAAAGGCTGATCATTGACTCCACACCTCCGGAAATAAAGGTTTCATGTGAACCGGAACTTTTTTCTCCGGACGGAGACGGAACTGACGACATTCTGACTATCCATACAGAAATAAAGGATTCATCCGGAATCAAAAACTGGCGTGCTGAAATAAAAAATTCTGCAGGAATCCTGTTCAAAAAATTTTCCGGAAAAGGCAGCATGCCATCAGACATACAGTGGGACGGAACCGGAGACAGCCATGAAACCGTGGAATCAGCAGAAGATTATTCTCTCACTGTTGAAGCAGAGGACAAATGCGGCAATAAAACTTCCTGCGAAGCTGATAAAATACATGTTGATATTCTTGTAACATCAACAGAACGGGGTCTGAAAATGCGCATCAGCAATATTCAGTTCGCCCTTAACAGTGACAGACTGGAAAAACAGGGAATGAAAATCATAGACCGGGTCAGTGAAATCCTCAATACCTACAGCAGATACAGAGTTATCATAGAAGGCCACACAGATGATACAGGGACAGAGGAATACAATCTTGCTCTCTCTGAAAAAAGAGCAGCTGCAGTTATGAATTATCTCATAAACAAAGGCATACCGGCAGACAGAATGACATCTGCAGGACTTGGCAAATCCTATCCTCTGTATCCCAACACAGACGATGAAAACAGACGAAGAAACAGAAGAGTTGAATTCATCCTTATTAAACAGGGACAGGAGCTGCAGTAGATGGAACTGTTAAAGGATCTGCTGAACATGATTCTTAATCTGCTGTCCGGAATCTTCAGCTGGACAGCGGAACATTTTCTTAATCTGAACATTTTCGGGAAAGGACTTGTTCTTTCATATATTCCGGCTTTTCTTGCAGTTATTAAGCCTGCTGCAAAGTACCGGATCTTTGATTCATGGTTTTACATAAACAATCCATCTGCAGACACCCTCATCTGCATAATGATTCTTGTGACCATAACATTTTTCATCAGAAAACCTCTTGTTTCCATGCTTTTAAGAATGATTCCATCATTCATTTATCTTGCCGTGACTGTATATCTTCATGCAGGAAAAACTGTTTCAAAAGCCCCTTATACACTTACAGGATGGTTTATTCTAAGCTATATTGTGCCGGTTCTTATAATGACCATGGCTTTAGGCGCCTGGTACAGATTTGAAGGGGATAAAAAGTAAAATATCCTGTCCTGTATTTTACTTGCTCTGCAGCATATAATTATTTTTCATTGCATAATTTCTTTTTTGGAAACAAATCGTCTTTTCATGAATCTCATTTATAAAAAAGGAAAACAGCTCCGCAAGGAGAAAAAATAAGGAGTAAAAAATGGCTAAACATCAGTTTCAGACAGAAGTAAATCAGCTTCTGCAGCTTATCATCCACTCTCTCTATTCCAACAGAGAAATCTTTATCAGAGAGCTTATCTCCAATTCATCAGATGCGATAGACAAATTAAAACATCTGACACTGACGGATGAAAACTACAAAAAGCTGGATTTCAATCCGAGAATAGACATCTATTTTCAGAATGATGACCCGGAACACAAAACACTTACTATTGCCGATACAGGCATAGGAATGAACGATAAGGATCTGGCGGAAAACCTGGGAACAATTGCAAAATCAGGAACAAAAAATTTCCTCCAGAGCCTGAGCGGAGATGCAAGAAAGGATTCCAACCTCATAGGACAGTTCGGGGTAGGTTTTTATTCTGCTTTCATGGTTGCAGATAAAGTTGAAGTTATTTCCCACAAGGCAGGAGAAGACAAAGCCTGGATGTGGACAAGTGACGGAAAAGGTGAATATGAAATAGAAGAAGCCTACAGGGATGTTCCTGGAACATCCATCACTCTTTTTCTGAATGATGAAGGAAAAGAATATGCAGACAGATGGTCCATCGAAAGCATCATAAAAAAATATTCCGATCATGTAATCTTCCCGATCTATCTCCATTATGAAGATACAAAAATGGAAGAAGAAAACGGCGAAAAAGTTGTAAAACAGGAATCAAAAGAAGAACAGATAAATGCAGGGTCTGCCATCTGGAAAAGATCCAAAAGTGAACTGAAGGATGAGGACTATAAGGAATTCTACAAGACTCTTTCCCATGACTACGGAGATCCCATGATGTGGGTCCATACTCAGGCAGAAGGAAATCTTGAATACAGCACACTTTTCTATATTCCGGAAACTGCTCCCATGGACATGTTCAGGGCAGATTATGCTCCAGGTGTCAAACTATATGTAAAAAGAGTTTTCATTACCGACGACAGCCGGGAACTCATGCCGGTCTATCTGAGATTTGTCCGTGGTGTTATAGATTCCGAAGATCTTCCTCTGAATGTAAGCCGCGAAATTCTCCAGCATAACAGAATAATGGAAAAGATTAAATCGGCATCTGTAAAAAAACTTCTCAGCGAATTTGAAAATCTTAAAAAGAATGACCGTGAAAAATACGAAAAATTCTATACACAGTACAGAATTCCTTTAAAGGAAGGCATGTATCAGGACTACGAAAACAGAAATGCCCTGGCAGATCTCATAATGTTCAAATCATCAAAAACTGAAGGATACACAACTTTTGATGAGTACATCTCCCGTATGAAACCTGAACAGAAGTCCATCTATTTCCTGACAGGAACTCTCAAGGAAAACCTGAAAAACAGTCCTCTCCTTGAAATGTACAAAAAGAAAGATATTGAAGTTCTCATTATGGAAGATGAGATTGATGAGCTTGTATGCAACACAGCCCTCAGCAGATACAAAGAATACGATCTTAAATCCGTAAACCGTACAGATTCAGCAGAAGATCTTAAAACAGATGCTGATAAAGAAAAGGAAAAGGAAATTGCACCTCTTATCACAAAGATGAAAGATGTTCTGGGGGACAATGTCAAGAATATTAAAGCCAGCGTAAGACTGACAGATTCTCCTGTATGTATTGTGGCAGATGAAACTGATCCAACAATGCAGATGCAGCAGATAATGAAAGCCATGGGGGAAACACAGCTTTCTTCATTTAAACCGATCCTTGAAATAAACCCTGATCATGAAATCATCAGAAAGCTCATGAATACAGCAGATGAAGAAGTATTTAAAGATACATCCTTTCTGCTTCTGGAACAGGCCATGCTGATTGAAGGCATGGAGCTTAAACAGGGAGCAGAATTTGTTCAGAGAATGAACAGAATGATGAAACGGTCACTATAAGACAGTCCCGCTGCCGTTATAAAAGAAAAACCGAACTTCATCTGGTGCTCATAAAACCGTAATAAATAAAAACGAATGGAAATGCCGGTATTTCAGCATTTCCGAGGATTGACGGCGTGACTTCGGTCACGCCGTTTCCTCTTTTCTAAGCATACTGAGAGGGATAAACCCCACGCCGTCATACTTGATGTAAATGTGCTGTTTGTCTTACCGCTGGATTTGTCCGGAGATCCCCATAGATTCCCTGGATCAATTCGTGGAGTACATAAGCGTCCAGCTTTTCTATCCCGACATGATGTTTTGCACTCCGAATAAACATTTCAATCCCTTCGGTATGTTTTTCCTGCGGCTTGATCTTGTTCTGCATTGTCCTCATAAATCTTGATGAACAGACACTTTAGCTCTGAGATACATTTCTCGTCTCGTTCAAGCTGCTTCCGGAGCCCATGAATGACATTCTGCCCCTCGACAAGCTACTTCTCTAACACGGTTTTACGGAAATGCTCTTCATACCGAAGGATATGATCCGTAACGGCCTGTACGTGTTTCAGTACCAGCCGTTCAAGAACGGCTTCCCGGATGTAGTGAGCCTTGCACTTGCTCCGATCCTTCCAATGCTCCGAACATTCAAAATACGCACTGGATTCCTTGTAGTTGTTGGTGAAACAGAAATTCATTCGCTCGATACACCATTACTGCATAAGTGGACAACTCAAGCTTGATTATTCATGGAAAAACGGACAATATTCTAAAATTTCTATTTCAAAATCGGACATTATCGCATATAATACCATTGGATAATTGGTTTGGGAGGATACGCCCATGATTTCACGAAAAATCGGAAAAGAACTTCAGCACTTTCATGATTCTGACGAAAAAAAGGCTTTGCTGATTACAGGGGATCGTCAGGTTGGGAAAACATTTATTATCCGAGAATTTGGAAAGCAATATACGTCTTTTGTTGAGATCAACTTTTACGAAAACAAGGCTGCACAGTCTTTATTTGAAAACGCAAAAAACAGCGAGGATCTTTTGCTGAGAATCTCTGCCGTTGCGAATGCACCGTTGATTCCTGGTAAGACGCTGATCTTTCTTGACGAAGTCCAGAAATGCAAAGATATTGTCACCGCAATCAAGTTTCTTGTAGATGAAGGCAGCTATAGGTATATCCTGAGCGGTTCACTTCAAGGACTATACAAAGCACGCTGCTCTTTCAAATGTAATGGCTAATAAAGACTATGCAATCCCGGAAGCCTATGTCTTTCATAACGGCAATGTCAGTGTATCGGATAAGATTCGTTACTATCCCATCTATATGCTGATGTTTGTTGAAAAGGAAAAGACGGAAGAACCGCTCTTTTACAAGCTTGACCTCGGTGCGCTTCAGGATGCTTCCGAAAAATCGCGTTGAATGGAAGCCAAAAATCAGACCTAATGGCATTAGATTTATGGATACATCAGGATTGATAAAAAACAGGAGTGTATGAGTATGGCAGATATCAAACTGTTCAACATAAAAGGAAACGTTAAAGAATATCAAATCGGCACAGTTACTCTTGAAAAAGAGCTGCAAACTGTTATCGAAAATAATATGACCCCCTTCTTTGGTGTAACATTCCTCGCTTCGGATTTTGGTAATCTGAAAGAACGTGTACTGATCTGCCTCGGTGCCGTAGTGATAGCTGTTTTCCATGGTGTTTGCTCCTCCTTTACGTTTCGATACTTCCACTATACCAAGTGGGAAAAGCAAAAGAAATTGTGCGGAGAAGCGTTTACGTAATACAAGTACAGACTGAGAAATAAAGCGACAAACAAGTACAAACTATGTCAGAATATGAAAAAGCAGGCCTACAAAAGGGCGTAAAACCTTGATATGCCTTCAATTTTTAGCCTGCCAGTCCGTGGCAGATGCCTCTAAAATCATAAATCTGTTGTGTTACTGTTTTATCGACATCGTACTTTATGTACGGTTTTTCTTTATTTCAGCTTTAAGATAAAGCTTCTTTTCCAGAAAAATCCTTACCAGATCAGGATCCAGATTCCATTTATCAGCCTCTTCCTTAAGAATCACAAGCACCCTTTCAACAGGAACAGCAGGCTTGTAAGGTCTGTCAGAAGCAGTGAGTGCATCAAAAACATCGGCAACTGCTATGATTCTTGACTGAAGAAGAGTAGCTTCCCTTCCGTTCAGTCCGTCAGGATATCCGGAACCGTTTATTCTTTCATGATGCCTTAAAACTATTTCCGGAATACGCCTGTACTGAAGAGGCCATGGAATTTTCTGCAGAAAATTAAAGGAATGGGTTACATGGCTCTCTATTTCCTTTCTCTCTTCAGTATTAAGGCTTCCTCTCTTTATGCCAAGATTGTCTCTGTTTTCCTCCGTCATTACTACAAGACTGTTTCCATCAGGACATAAACATGGAATGGAATTAATTGCAGAATAAATACTGGACAGGTCTTTTTCCAGATCATTGTCAAAAACAGCCGGTTCATTCAGGAGCTTTATCTTTTCCTTTATCCTGACTATTTCCTGGAGAAGTTTCGTCTTGCTGTCCGTTCCTGCTTTCTTTCCAGATGCCGTATGATTCTGGCTGCTTACTTCAATAAATCTGTAAAGATAGTCCAGTCTGAGCATAAGACTGTTCAGATCATGGGGAAAAAGCTTTTTCTCTTTCCTGATAATATTGATGTTAACATAAAGTTTACCGAAATCATGAAGGAGAGCTGCAAAATTAAGCTCTTCCATATCCGATTCAGAAAAACTGTACCCTGCAAGATAGCCGGTTTTTTCATTATTTACAGCTTCTGCTATAATAAGGCTGAGTTTTGCAACCCTCTCTGAATGTCCTGATGTGGCAGGATCCAGAGATTCAACGGCATCAACTGAAGCCTTGACAAAGGAATCAAACTGTATTTTAACCTGTTTAATAAGACGGTTGCTTTCAATGGCAACACTGGCCTGAGCTGCAATAGCTTTAAGAAGACCGTTAAACTTTGTATCAAACGGAACAACAAACTTATTAAAGTCATCAGGAGTTTTAAGAGTAATGGAAAAGGCTTCCTGTCTGTTTCTGTTTGAATCAGGATGTCTTTTGCTGTTTATAAGCTGAATAACTCCTATTATGCTGTTCTGCTGATTAACCATTGGAACAACAAGCATTGTCTTTGAAAGATAGTTGTTTGCCTTGTCAAAAGAAGAGTTATGTGTAAGACCCAGATTCAGACTACTAATATTGTAAACATCAGGAATATTAAGAGTCTCACCTGTTACCGCAACATAACCTGCAATGGATTCCTTGTTCATTGGAAGTGTAAATTCGGAAAAAGGAAGATTACGGCTGAAAGTATCCGATGCCTTAAAACGGAGAAAGGATCCACCCTTGTTATCAGATTCTATAAGATAAATACTTCCTGCATCAGCACCTGTTATTTTTTTGCTTAAAAAAAGAATCAGTCTGAGCAGGTCCTTTGGATCCCTTTCTGCAGAGAGAGAAATGCCTATGTTTATCAGGTCCTGCTGATTATGCATTATCTCTTCCAGTTCGTCCATTACAAGACATCTGGAAACATTATCCTTATATCTGGCATTCAGGATCTTTTCTGCTTTTTTTATGATGAATTTAAGCTTCAGAGAATCAACAGGTTCAGCATACCAGTCGCTTACAAATTCAATGTTTTTAAAATCATCACCTGAATTTCCTTCAGCAAAAGGACCGAACAGTATAAAAACAAAATTTTTATTCCAGTCCGTCAGATTAAAATCCGGAAAACTTACATATTCATCTGCAGTAACAGAAATAATATAAAAAACAGATTTTTCACTTCCTGATTTCTTTATATGCGAAAAGATATCTGAAGGGGAACATACAGTTAAATCATCAGCAGGAACTGCTTCTTTAAAAGAAGCATAACTGCAGGAGTTTTCAGTAGCTAAAAACTGTATTTTCATAGCAATGTTCCTGTTCTGTTGTCTTTCTATATATTTTTTTTCCGACAGCAAGTAAACAAATAAATATAATATTTATAAAAAAAACTGAACTCCTGCTCTGAAAATCACACCGGACATATCAACATTTTCAGAACCTTTTTTTGTATTTATGCTTCTGTAGCCAAGTTCACCAAGAAAGCGTATTTTTGAATCTGATGAAGGTGAATATGAAACCCCCGGAATAATCTGCCAGGAATATCCTGAATAAAAATTTGTAGTTCTGTGGCTTTCAGTTCCTTCTGAAGCAGGTTTTTTATATGACAGAATCATAAAAGTATAGCCAAGACCTACAGTTACATATGGTTTTACATAGATTTTCTTTTCCAGAAAAGGCAGATTAATGTTCGCATCAAGCATTACAGGAAACGAATACAGATCAGTACTGCTGACAACCTGTCTTTTTACATCACCTGTATCCTTAACCCATAGTTTTCTTTCCCATGGAAGCCAGAAAAATCCTGCATCAAAACCTGCAGTAAACCACTTATCAATTTCATATATACAGCTGAAATTAAGATCCAGACCAAAATTGTCAAGGTCGGATGCATAGGATGTTCCTATCTTGCCTGCTGATGTTTTTTTATATTCAGAATATGATTTCTCAGAAGAAAAAGAAATCATTACTGTACAGATAATCAGAGAACATATTATTTTCTTCATTTT
>JAZRYV010000337.1:0-3516 GCA_045600925.1 Spirochaetota bacterium | reverse complement strand
CAGACCCAGAGAGTTTTTCTTTGCAGAGCCCTTATATCCAGTCCGAGAATACTTATTCTGGATGAACCTGACACTTTTGTGGACAGCAGTTTTGCAGAAGACATGCATCATATACTGAAGGATCTGACAAAAGAAATGGCTGTAGTTCTGGTTTCACACAACATAGGACCTATGATATCCTCCCTGACCGGGGTTGCATGTGTTAACGGAGATCTTCACTATCATACTTCCGATGAATTTTCCAGGGAACTTTTTGAAAGCGCAGGCTGTCCGATACATATTGTTGGACACGGAGACATCCCCCACACTTTTCTCAAAAGCCACGAGGGGGCCATATAATGGAAATTCTGAATTATCCTTTTTTTTACAGGGCCCTTGCAGCAGCAGTACTCATCAGTATGGCCTGCGGTGCTGTAGGAACCTATATTGTTTCCCGAAGGATCACCTTTATGGCAGGAGGCATTTCCCACGCAGGTTTCGGAGGACTAGGGATTGCCTTTTATCTGGGACTTAATCCCCTGGCAGGGGCAGGAATTTTTGCAGTAGCAACTGCTCTTGCAGCTGAAAAGCTTTCCGGCACATCCAGAATCAGAATTGATTCAGTTATAGGGCTTTTATGGGCTTTCGGAATGGCCACAGGTATTTTTTTCATACATATGACTCCCGGCTATGCCTCGGAACTGACAGGCTATCTTTTTGGAAGCATTCTGACTGTTTCGTCTCAGGATCTGGCTGCAGTTGCAGCAGCCGCAGTGCTTGTTCTGTTTTCCTTCTGGCTTATTTTCAGAGGCATCCTTTTTACCTCATTTGATCAGGAATACGCCATGACTCAGGGCATGCCGGTAAAGGCTGTAAACTATTTCCTCATGGCACTGACAGCCCTTACAATTGTAATCAGCATCAGGGCTGTTGGAATTATTCTGGTTATTTCCATGCTGACACTGCCTCAGGTTTCTGCCGGTCTTGTTACAGGAGATTTCAGAAGAATGATCTTCTGGAGCATGTTCTTCGGAGTCATCTCCTCTGTGACAGGTCTTTTTTTATCATACTATCTGGATATTCCCTCAGGTGCATCCATAATCTTTACAGAAGTTCTTATTTTTCTGATTATCCGCTTCTGCAGAGGAAAAATAAAAATCAGTCAGATCCGAAAAATCTGAAACCGGGAAAAATGAAAAGAATTACAGAAGATGAATGTCTGAAGATTATGAAAGAGAGCGGAATGTTCCCAAACATTATAGATCATTCCAGGCAGGTCCGCAATGTGGCAGTCCGGATTGCAGACAGCCTTAAGGACGGCATAAAAACAGACCGGGCTCTGGTGGCATCCGGAGCCCTTCTCCATGATATTGCAAAAACAAAAAGCATACAGGATGGCACCCGCGGACATGACCGTGAGGGAGCCGGAATTCTCATGAAAATGGGACTGGAAGACGAAGCGGAAATATGCAGAGCTCATGTAAAGATGCCTGACTTTAAGGCTGATGGACCTCTTCTTGAAAAAGAAATTGTCCACTATGCTGACAAAAGAGTTAAGCACGACAAGGTTGTTTCTATTAAGGAAAGAATGGATGATCTTATTGTAAGATACGGTTCTACAGATGAAAGGATCCGTTCCATTGAAGAAGACAGAAAATTTGTCACAGAACTGGAAAAAAAAATTCAGGGCTTTATGAAAACAGATATTGATACTGCCCTTGCAGGTCTTTAATCAAAAAAGACGGCATTTTATGAAAACCACATACTGCATTATAGACTGCTTTGTGGATGAACCTGCCTGTTTCGGGGTTCCTCCATTCATCTCTCCCTATCCGAGATATGTGTGCGGAGCCCTTATGGATGCAGGCACAGAACCGGACAGAATCCGTTACCTGACCATAGACCATCTCAGGGAAAATAATTTCAAACTTGAGGAAAACCATGCTGCTGTGTTTCTCATTGGAGGAGCTGTAGTGCCAGGCAGGTATCTTGGGGCCCGCATAGGAACAATTGCAGAAATACGCAGGATTACAGAAAACAACCCGGTACAGAAATTTATTATCGGAGGCCCTGCCGCCGCTGCATTTGCGGACAGCAAAAATGTCACACCTGTAAAATACGACATTGAAAAATACGCATATACCCTTGTCAGAGGCTGCCCGGAGGACTGCCGGAGGACTGCACAGGAAGCCGGCAGATGGGGCCGGGCCGGAGCATGGATAGTCAGGAGCCATCCTTCCTGGCCGGATCTGATCTGTGAAATGGAGACCTACAGAGGATGTCCAAGGCTGAACCACTGTTCTTTCTGCTTCGAAGGACTTTTTGAAGGACTGGACTTCCGGCAGGTGGATGATATTCTTGCAGAAACTGATGCACTTATTAATGCAGGAATCACCCGGTTCCGGAGCGGAAGACAGGCAGATATTCTTCAGTATATGACACCGTTCAGTGAATTCCGCTGCGGATTCCCAAGACCGGAACCTTCTGCAGTGGAAGAACTTTTCGGAGAATTCCGACTCCGCAGGGATCAGGGAAAAATACGCGTGCTGAATATTGACAATGCAAATCCCGGAACTATTGCAAATTTTCCTGAAGAATCAGAACGGATTCTTGCAGCGATAAGTTCTGCTGTTACACCTGGCGATACAATGGCACTTGGCATTGAATCCTTTGACCCTGAAGTTTCATGCAGGAATAATCTTAAGGTGGACCGGGATCAGGCTGTTTTTGTTATTAAGATGATCAATGAAATCTGCGGATTCCGGAAGGACGGAATCCCTGTACTCCTTCCTGGTGTAAACCTGGTTCAGGGACTGGCAGGAGAGACATCAGCCACTTTTGAAAAGAACTATGCCGCACTGAAAAGCATTATGGATCAGGGACTTCTGCTTAAACGGATAAACATCAGAAAACATCAGCCCTATCCGGGGACTCCTCTGGCACTGACAGAACGGAAATCATCAGCCAGAGAACTTAACAGGTTTGAATTCTACCGGGATAAAATCCGTAAGGAAATTGACACATATATGCTCAGGGCCATCTATCCTGCAGGAACTGTTCTGAATGATGTAATGATTCTGGACCACAGGGAGGAATATTCCCTCGGCAAGCAGATATCAAGCTACTCAATAACAGTAACTGTTCCGGAAACCGTGGAAAAGAAAACCATTTTTTCTGCAGTGATAACCGGCCACAGAGAACGGTCTCTGGAGGGGCTTGTACAGATGTCTGATGTAAACAGCCTTTCCCGTAAAGGACTGGAGTTCATTCCGGGCATAAGCCGTAAAGGTGCAGCAGATATCATTCTTGCCCGGCCCTTTGCAGATATGAAGGCTTTCCGGAATTTTCTTGCAGAAAAGGACATCCGTCCTCAGGAAAATATTCTGGAAAAACTTTCCGTATGCTGAAAATTTAATAATGACAGTACAGAGTATATGATCTCTGCCATGTAAACAGTATTTTCAGAATTTATCACTGAATTCTGCACCTTCCAGAATAAGCAGTTTTTTCTTAATATCTGTTCCTGCTGCATAGCCT